>CAMLOZ010000027.1 GCA_946481625.1 uncultured Haloferula sp.
GCACAAGACACCCGCAACGCGATTTCTCCACGGGGGATTTTACGAAAGGGGCGGGCATGGCGACGCGGGGTTCTCCGGTGATGCCATCTTGGACCACCGGCGATTAAGCGGGCGTTAAGGTCCCGCTGATTTCCACGCGGGATCGGGGCCGCTCGCACTCCTGTTCCGCCGCTCCCGGAGGAACGGTTTCAACCTTTCTCACGCTTCGTCGCTATCCATCGCCGATCCGAAACGCTTCCGGAGCAGATAGCCCGCGAGGAGCAATGCGGCCATGGTGGCCGTGAGGATATAGATCCAGGTCGGGTTGAAGGTTGTCACCGCGCTCCCCGCACCCACCGTCACGAAACAGAAGAGGACGTAAACCGGCGCTCCCGCCCACAGGTACACCCGGAATGGCACGTCGGTCAGCGCCAGCAGGTAAAGCTTCGCCGCATAAGGCGGGCCGTGGAGCGCGGCGAAGAGCGCGGTGAACCAAACCCGGTGCTTCTTCTTGATCGGCGGGATCTTCCTGCCCGCCCGCTCCAGCCTGCGACGCACGCTGTCGCGGAAGGATCCGTGCGCGAGATAAAAGGCCGCAAAGTGATGGAAGAACGTGCCGCTCGTCGCCAGGGCCATCCCCGGCCAGAAGCCGAAGCGGATTCCCGCGAGGAGAAGCAGGACGCTCAGCGGAAAGCCGAACACCGGAAGTACGAAGAAGGCGACGATGAACCAGGCGGCATGCAGTTCCCTGCCCTTCGCCACAAGTGTCTCGCGGCTCAGGTCCGCGCGGTGGTGCCAGATGAACCAGCCCGCCAACAGCAGGATAATCAAGGTCGCGGCGATCTTCCCGCGATGCCTCACGATCACGCTGCCGGTTTTCATTTCGAAGGGTGCAGGGTGAGCTCCACGCAAAGGGGAAGGTGGTCGGAGGCGATCACCGAAGTCGGCGTGCGGGGCCGCTCGACACCCTCGACCGTGAAGTGCGAGCTGGTGAACACATGGTCGAGCCGCAGCAATGGCGAGGGCGAGGGGAAGGTGGCAAGCGGTTCGTGATCCGGCGCGATGGTCTGGCTGTCGCGCAATGCCCCAGCGAGCTTGCGGAAGACCCTCGAACGCGGGGCTGCCGAGTTGAAGTCCCCGCACAGGATCACGGGTTCATTCTCAGGAATGCCGCCGATCCACTCCTTCCCCAAGAGCTCCTCCGCTTGCATGCGCCGTTCGCGCCGGCCGAGCCCGAAGTGGGTGTTGATGAAGTGAAAGGGTGTCCTTCCGCCGATCTCGAGCTTCACCCAGATCGCTCCGCGGGCCTCCTTCAGGAACCCGTGCTCCAATCCGGTCAACAGGCCCGATTTCACGATCTGGAAAGGATACCGCGAGAAAATCGCGATGCCATACCGCTCCTTCTCCTCCTCCAGCATCGCGTGGAAGACGTGGGTCATCCGCAGGTGATCCGCGATGAGCTGGGCCTGATCGTGGCCACGGCTGCGCGGCCGGTGGGCATCCACTTCCTGCACCGCCACCACGTCCGGATCGAAATGGTTGATCACCCGCGCGATCCGTTCCGGCCTCAGCTTGCCGTCGATCCCGCGGCAGCTGTGGATGTTGTAGGTCATCACCCGCAGCGGCAGTCCCGTGTCGCGCTCCGCGTATTCGGGAACCCGTTCCTCGCGGGTCCCGTCCCGTCCCAGATAGTGTTCAGCGATCTTCTTCAGATCTTCGCCGCGGACCCGCTTGCGGGTCTTCGCGAGATGGGAAACGTGCCAGCGGCGGATCCGGTCCGGCACGAGCAGGAAGCCCCGGGTCTCCTCATTGCCGGGCCCGCAGTGCGCGCCGTTCTCCAGCGGGAAGGACAGTGGCTTGCACTGCGGATCCCAGCCGCTGAAAACGATGTCCCCGGAGTCCGCGTGGAAGCAGAGCTGTAGCATATCCTCCGTCACTTCATCCAGGAAGGGATGCTCCGCGCCGAGCACTTCCGCTCGGTCGCGCGGCAGCAGCCATTCGCCGCGCGGGTTGAAGACTTTCACCGTTTGGTCCCGCCGTTTCAGCAAGACCATCGGAATCCCGGCCCGCTGCAACAAGGACCGGGCATAGCTCTCCATCGCGACGGAATCCGGCTGTTCCGGAAAGTAGAGGTGCCCGATTGGACCCATCGCCGTCACGATGATCTGGGTTTGGGGATCGGGTTCACCGCCTGCGGTCGTGCCCGCGGGCGTCTTGCCCGCCAAGGCCCGGAAACGGTCGAGGGTGCTGCCGACAAGCTCCGGCATTTTCTTCATCCAAATGCTTCGCCCTGCCAACGGACCCTCAGCGAATACCTCTGCGAGCGCGACATCCAAACCCCGGCCGTATCTTTTCTCGTACGGATCGCTGTGCTCCTGGCCGTGGTCCGAGTAGATCATCAGCTCATAGTCGCGGTGACCGGCCTGGTGGCCCGCGCGGTAGATGTCGCGGATCGTTCGGTCGATTCCCAGCAGGGTCCAGTGGGCGAAGGTGGAGGCCGGGCCACGGCGGTGCGCCTGCTCGTCGTAGCCCAGGAAGTTCGCTTGGATCACCTGCGTGCCGCGCTCGATGTCAAGCAGGACGCGGAAGCGGATCAATTCCCTCAACAGGATGCACACCACCACGCGCGCGGGCACGAAGCCGAATTCCATCCAGAAGTCCTCCTTTTCGAAGAGGCCCTTGACCGCGTCGGCCACAGCCAGCACGAACTCCACGATGGCGAGCCCCAGCATCCGAAGGATTTTCGGCAGATAGACCAGGATCAGCAGCAGGCTCTTGAGCGGGTGCAGGCGTCGCAACAACTCGTCCGGAGCGAGATCCTGGGAGCAATAGCGCGTGCGGTCCGCCCCGGCGCGATAGATGTTCGAGTAGGCGTGTGCTCCTTTGAGCAGAGGTTCCTGGCATTGCTCCTGCAGAGTCTTCTCGATCTCCTCCGCGGATTCCGCCTCGTACATCCGCATCACCTTCCCGGACTTCCGGTGCAGGAACTGGAAAGCCGGCACCGCGGTTCTGACACCGTAAAAGATCTCTGCCTGGACCGCCGGTGTGGTTGAAGGAACCCCGCTGTAAAAGTTCTCCAGCGTGAAATGCCCGCGTTTCACCAGCCGCGCGAGAAAGGGCATGCGGCCGCGACGGATCGCGGCCTCGAACTGGCTGCGCGAGAGCCCGTCGATCTGGATCATAATCAATCCCGGCTCTTCCGTCTCGCCGGTCGGCCGCTTCACACCCAGCAGGGACGCGGCCCAGTGCGTGCGGCTGATCTTCCGCCGCAGCCACCTCAGGCGGACGGAAATGCTGCTAATCAAGGCCGGCCTCCGTCGCTGGGGTTACGATCACCGCGGCGGCCGCGGCCGAGACCTTCGCCGACAGCAGGTCCCACTCCATCCCGATGCCCTCGATGATGCGGTCCCAGGGCATCGGATCCTCGTCTGCCAGGCGGTCGTGCCGCTCGATCGTTTCCCTGTAGCACTCGATCATGCGGTCCGCGCAGCGGCCCGTCTCGTAATCCTCCGCGATGCGGCGCGCGTTGTCCGCACAGCGGCGGCTCAGGTCCCGGTCGGTCATCAGCCGCTCCAGCGCGGCACTGTATTCCGCGGTGCCTGCATCACCCGGCAGCATCAGGCCGCTCTCTCCATCCTTGAGGATTTCCCGCACGCCGGGGCCATCGAGCGCTACCACCGGATTGCCCGCTGCCATCGCCTCTGCAAGCACGATCCCCTGCGTCTCCGTTTGCGAGGCGAAGACGAACCAGTCCATAGCCGCATACGCGCCGGTGAGATCCTTCCCGGATTTTTTCCCGACCGCAAAGACCCGGCCTTCGCCGCCCCCTTGGGTCAGGATCTTCGTGACTTCCTCCCGCGCGTCGCCATCGCCCACCAGCAGGAAGACCGCCTCAGGATCCCTTTTGAGCAGGGGTGCCACGGCTTTCGCCAGGAAGACCAGATTCTTTTCCTTCGCCAGCCGCCCCACATGGCCGATCACCCTCGCGCTTTCCGGAATGCCCGCTTTCTTGCGGAAGGCGACGCCATCTCCTGACGCGAACGCCGCCGTGTCGATCCCGGTGGGAATCGTGGTGATAGGCACCGTCACCTCGCGGTCGCGCAGGAGTTTCGCGATGCTCTCGCTCGGTGCGATGACGCGGTCGCAGAGGTTGCAGTATTCCGTCGCAAGCTGGATCGCCATCCGCTTGAGCGCCGGGGAGTCCAGGGGGACGTAGTGCGTGTAGCGTTCGTAAAGCGTGTGATGCGTGAAGAGGATCGGTGCCTGCATCTTCCAGGACTCGCGCAGCGCCGCGTCGCCAAGCAGGAACGGGTGGTGGCTGTGGATGATGTCCGGGCCGAAGTCTTCCACGAAGTCCCGGATCACGTTCGGTAGAGGTACCCGCACGCAGAAGTCGCTGCCGTTGAAGTGCTGGATCGCGGGCACGCGCAGGACGTCGGGCGACTCCACCGCGCCGTCGAATTGCGGGGCGATCACCTTCACCTCGTGCCCCCGCCGCCGGCACGCCTCTTCAAGGGTATTCACCGACCTCGCCACCCCGCCCACGTGAGGGAGGTAGGTATTCGTGAACATAGCGATTCTCATGGGCAGGGCAGAGGGATGGAAAAGGGAGACTCAGGCCGCTTCATGTACGTTGCAGGGGGAATATCTCGTGGTCGCCGTTTGCGCAGATGGGTACGAATCCGGGTATCTGTATCCTCACACGCGGTGGCCCTGAGCGCCAGTTCGCATCGAGCGCGAGTTGCGAATCCGTCACCCGAAGGCTCACCGCCCCCCACGCCGTGAGGGTCGGGCCGAAATACAGCTCGGCACCCAGCCACTCCGGCAGAATGCCGCTGCCCAGCACGAGTTCATCCGCCTCCTCCCGCACGAAGCAGTTCCGGATCATCATCACCCACTCGGCCGCCGCCCACCCGTGTTGTCCGTCGCCCATGCAGCCGCCGAGTGTCAGGGGGTGAATCGCCTCGGGCCATTGGCCGGTCGGGGATGCCAGTTCCGCGACCCGCCGGATCAAGGCGGCGTGGCGTGGATCGCCCGCGCGAACCAAGGTCTGGGCGAGATCGAGCGTCAGGTAGGCATTCACCCCGCTGTGGATCATCTCCTGGAAGAACCCGCCTTGCTGGAAGCAGCGATCCATCAGGAACTCCGTTGTCTTGATCTGCCTCGGCTCGCCGGCCGGATAGAGTTGGAGCGGATAGTCCGCCACCATAGAGCCGATGGCTCCCGCATCCATGCGCCGGCCGGGCGCGGCGGGCATCGCCCCGAGCGAACGCTTTCCTGGAATGCCCGCAAGGCTGGCCTCAATGCTGTTTTCGTAGGCTTTCGCCAGCGTATCCGCTTCATCCGCCGCCGCGACATCGCCGCCCCTGCGCCAGTATTCCGCAATTGCCTTCAAGCCACCCCAAGCCCAGAAGTCGTCCCAATAGTAATAGTCGTTCGGGCCGAGATGTTCGGCGCTGAAACCCGCGGGCAGAAGCCCCCTCGTCCCCGGCGGGTCGTCCGTCTGCAGCCGCTTCTTCGCGAGCCAGTGCACTCCTTTGCGGAGCGCCTGTTCCATATCCGCATCCAGCTTCCGTCCGGTCATGGCGGCATAGCGCGCGACGATCCAGAGAACCTGCCCGTTGGAATCCCACTCGCCCTCCTGGGAAAGGAAGTAGCCGTTGAGCTGCTGCCTGCCGGGGAAGGCGGAGAGCACGCGGGTGGCACGGTCCACCATCCCGATCGCCAGCATCGGGTGCAGCATCAGGCAGGCGTCCCGGAACCAGAAACGGCGGTAGGTGTAGGGGCCCGGAACCAGGTCCTCCGCGGAAAGCAGAAGGATGGTCCGCACCGCCGCATCGTAAAGGAATTGCATCCGCTGGTCCGGGATCCGCAGTTGCGCGGTGTTCTTGAGCGCGTCCTTCCAGCCCTGGTTCACGTCGAGGTGCTTGGCCTCCTCGGTGTCCCGGTCGAGGGTCGCGGAGACACCGAGTAGGCGGGTCTTGCCGGCATGGATTCGGAATAGCGCCGCTGCCGTCGCCATGCCCGTGTCGCAGCTCACCTCGCGCTGCTCGCTGCTGCCCGGAAGGTCCAGATACACGTCGCCTTCCGCATAGTGGGCCATCCGCAGCGAGTCGGGCTCTTCCCCCAGTTTCACGCTCGACTCCCCGTTCACGTGGAAGGCGGTTCCGCAGCTTTCCATTTCGATCCGGTGGATGAACTGCACTCCTTCCGGATTGTAAGGCCGGACTGCCACCACCACCCAGCCGTCCTCGTCCGCAGTGGCGCGCACCTCCGTGCAGACCTCCGGCTTTCCCCCGTGCAGGATCATCCGGGTCTCCAGTTCGAGTCGCAGGGCATCCTTCTCGATTTGCGTGAACACCGTCAGCGTCGGCTCCAGCAGGAGTTGTTGCTTCACCGCCGAATCATCGAGCTTGCTCGGCAAGAGCCGTCGCCGTGTTTTCTCCGTCACGATCCAGAAATCCAGGGACCATCCGTCATGAAGCGGGGTCACCAGCCCGCGCGGATCCACGATGGGATAAGCGGGCACGCCGGGTAGGCCGACCGCGGTCCAATTGCGGTGGGTCAGATTGATATGGCTGAAGGAGAAAGCCCGTGGAACGAAGGACGGATCGCGGGGATTGAACTGCCGCTCGACCCAGTAGGGCCACACCCAGTCCAGGTTGTGCTGGATCGCCTTCGCGTTCACCAATCCCCGTGCGTGGAAGACGATTCCCGCGCGCAGCAGTTCGAGCGGCTCCGCCACCTCCGAGGGCTGCGAGAAACGTCGCATCCGCGCCAGGAAGCTCGCGGGGTCGAGCACGCCATAGCGACGGGCGGCGTGCTTCACGAGAAACTTCCATGGCAGGAACCGGAACATGGTCACCCTGAAGTTTGCACGATTTGTTCCAGCTCGCAGCAAGGGAATGGAACCGCGATAGCTTGCGAATCCGAGCCTGCACCCTCCCCTCGCTTCCGATGCAATCTGCATCGGAAGCATCCGCTTTCCCGTGCATTTCGACTCCGGATCGTCAGCGTCGCACCAGTTCGAACTTGGCCGCCATCGTCACCGGAACCACCGCTTCACACGCCATCGGAAAGCTATCCATGAGCGTGTCTAGCACTTCATCGAGCCGCTTCACATCTTCGGTCAGATGAGCCTTGGCGGCCAAGCTTCGTGCCACGCTGTAGTTCAGGATCTGCAGGCGATGGACCGACTCGCAAATCTCGTCGGGCACGTCGCTGCAGAAAGTGTGGTTTTCAGCCAGGATCGTGCGTGATGCGGCAATCAGACGCCGCATCGACTGGCAATCGTCGCCAGCCACGCAAGTCCCGTGTTCGCTCGCGAGCGTTTCGAGCAAGTTGCGACGCTCCCGGCTCTGGTCGGTCAGAGCTTCCACGCCGTGATCGCCGGACCTCGCCGCGGCTTCGGAATAGAAGCTGATCAACTGGAGCTCGCTGCAATGGAGCATCCGGAGTTTTCGGAAATATAACCCCTCTAGATCGGCACCCATGACTTACCCCTCGCAAGAACAATGCCATGCTTGAAAAGGCTTTTTCCGGGTGGAAGGTACCCACCATGGCCGCCAAACCCTCATCGACAGAGAAGCCTTCCACGCCCTTCGAACCGCCTAACGATGGGTTTCCCCGGGACAAGGATGTTTCGGTGCCTCCGCCCGGCAGCGATCAGGCGAAGGACCGCGGAGACCGCAAGCGGAAGTAAAGGACGAAGGGACCGTCAGTTCGCCTCGTGGCACCTTGCCAATGCTTTCCGGATCTTCTCGAGGCTCACGGGCTTCGGCAGCAGGTCGTGGGCACCCAGTGCTTTCACCTCCTCGATCCGCTCCGGCCTGACGTCGCCGCTCACCACCAGCACGCAGCGCAGCTTCTCCGGCTTGGAGGTCTGAAGGCTCCGGAGAATCTCCGTGCCGTCGAAGTCGGGCAGATTCAGATCGAGCAAGAGGACCTCGTGCCGGCCCGTCGCCAGCAGCCGGATCGCCTCGCGGCCGGATTCCGCCTTGCACACCGTGGCACCCTCCGCTTCCAGCAGTTGTGCGGTCGCTTCCCGTGCCACCTCGTGATCCTCGACCAGCAGGATGTTGTGCCCCTTCAAGGGGTGTCCGCGGGCTTCCGCGTCCGGTTTTACCGTTCCGGTCACCATGTACGCCGCGGGAATGTGGATCGAGAAGGTGGTTCCGATTCCTACCAGGCTTTTCACCGAAACGCCGAATCCCAGCGCATCCAGCAGCCGCCGGCAGATCGCAAGACCCAGACCCGCTCCCTTGTCCCGGTTCCGTTCGGGATTCCGGAGTTGGAAGAATTCGTCGAAGATCGACCCGACATGTTCGCTCGGGATCCCGATGCCGGAATCGATCACTTCGATCATCCAGCCGCCTTGCGCCGCCTCGCTGCATTTGACCCGGATCTCTCCGGTCTCCGTGAATTTCACCGCATTCGAAACGAAGTTCGCGATCACGCGCGCGAGCTTCGTCCGATCCGAACGGATCGTGACCTCGCCCTCCGGGAGCTTGTGCCGCAGGACCAGCCCGCGCTTCTCCGCCAGCGGTTGCGCTTGGCGGATCTCGGAGCGGATGATCTCGCTGACCGAAAACTCCGACAGGTCCAGATCCATGCGTCCGGAATCGAAGCGCGTGAGATCCAGAACGTCGCTGACCAGATCGATCATCGACCGCGCGTTGCTCCACAGGTTTGCGGCCAGCGCCGGCACCTGGTGAGCTCGCTCGGGATCTTTGGCGCATCGTTCGATTAGCTCCGCGAGCAGTGAGATCGCGTTCGCGGGGGTGCGGACGTCGTGCGAAACCGCTGCCAGGAAGCGGGTCTTCTGGATGGAGGCGTCTTCCGCCGCCGTCCGCTTTTCCTCGATCTCGTGCTGGAAGCGGATCGCCTGGAGAGCCAGCGCCGCTTGGGTCGCCAGCCATTCGGCGATGCGGAAATCATGTTCGGACCAGCGCCGTGGCGAGGTGCTGTAAAGTTCCAATGTCGCCACCGGCTGGCCCTCGTGCCAAATCGGCGAGCCGAGCACCGCCCGGAAAGGAGGGCCCGCCCCCGGCCGGGGCAGATGGATATCCCGACGCACATCGATGTCCTCGATGCAAGCCGTGCGCCCGCTTTCCAGCAGCAATGAGGAGAAGGACTCGTCGAAGCCGAAATCGGGCGTGACCGCGCCGTGCAGCCCGAATCCCGAACTCCCGTTCAGGACGATCCCTCCGTCGTTTTCCATCACCACCGCGGCGGCCTGGATCTCGTCGCCCAGCACTTGGACACCCGCTTGGCAGATGCCGTTCATCACGAGGGCTTCGTTCATGTCTCCCTGCAGCCATCGAGCGGAGTCCAAGAGGGTTTGAAGGCCGCGTTCCCGCCGGAGCAATTCGTGGTTGGCGTCATGAAGTTCGGCACTCTGTTGCTCCATCTCCTCCGCTTGCTGCCGCAATTCCTCGGACTGCTGCTCCATCTCCTCGGTCTGGCTTTGCAATTCCTCGTTCTGGCGCGTGATCTCCTCCTCCCGTGCCGCGAGTTCCTCGTTGCTGGTCTCCAGTTCGAGGTTCAACCGGGCGAGTTCGTCGTTTTTCCCTTCGATCCGCTCCCGTGCGCCGAGGATGGCGTGGATGACTCCTGTCACCACCCAGATATTGGCGAACTGGGTGGCCACGAGTACCACTTCGTAGTCCGCGTGAGCTGCTTCGTCCGGCATCACCCAGAAGATCTTCATCATCGAGATGACGGTGAAGGCGACGGACATGGCGTAGAGAGAGAACCGGTCGCGCGTCCACAAGCACAGGAGCAGGGGCAGGCCGGAGGAGATCGGGAAGATCCGGTCGTCGTAAACATTGAGGCGCAGCCAGGCCATCAGCCCGATCATTCCGGCGGTCAGCAGCAGCGACACGGCGACCGGGGGCCGCTGCCGCCTCGCGGGCGGTGCTTCAAGGGCGTGCGTCATTTCGGTGAAGTCTTCCGGTAGGTGCAGGGACCGATCTGCGATAGGTCCTCCAATCGAGGCTTTTCGGCCTTGCCGACGACCAGCATGCCGCCGGGAACGAGGGCGTCTGCAAGGTGTCGCCACAGGCTTCTCACGGTGTCGGCCTCCAGATAGATCGCGAGATTGCGGCAGAAAATCATGTCCCAGGAGCCCGCCTCTCCCTTCTTCAGGAGGTCGCCGCACTCCCAGCGAACGGAGGCGTGGATTGCCGGAGCGACGGCCACGGAGGCCTTTCCTCCGACCAGATATCGGGCGGCGAGATCGGGCGGGACGGAGCAGGCGGCCTCGGGCGGATAGACACCCCGTTCGGCTTCGGCGATCGATTGGCTCCGGCAGTCGCTGCCGAGAAGCTGGTGGCGTCCCAAGGCCCCGTGGCTGGCCAGGAGCATGGCTACGGAGTAGAGTTCGGAGCCGTTGGAGCAGGCGGTGCTCCAGACTTTCGGCCGCGGTTGGCGGGCAAGCATTTCGGGGATCGCGGATTCACCGAGGTAGCGGAAGACGGCAGTGTCGCGGAAGAAGGAGGTGGTTCCAATCAGCAGGGCGTGGAGCGCGATCTCGCGCTTTTTCGGGTCGCGCGCCAGCAGTTCCATGGCGGCGGCAACCGATGGAACCCGCAGGGCGCGCAGGCAGGCCGGCAGACGGCGGATCAGCGGTGCCATGCGGTAGCCAGACGGATCGATGCCTGCCAGTAGCAGCAGCTTGGAGACGGAGGTTCCGTCCTTGGTGGGGAGCTCTGGAGGGCGCGGGCTTCTTTCGGCGGGCGCGGGGGTTTTTCCGCGGAAGTGGAGGCCGTCGAAGCGGCCGCTTTTGCGGGGCTCCGGCAGAGTGGCGGGGCATCCGGAGAACGAGATGCCGCGGAAGCGGCTGTCCGGGGGCAGGGAAGAGCGTGCGGAGGGAGGGCAGTCTCTCATCGGCTAACAGGGTGTACAGCAGGGCACGAGGGGGTGGCCCCGGTGTGGGGGAGACACACCTTCTGCACGTGGTGTTCCAAAACTCGAGGTCCTGATGGAGAAGCGCATATTGCATAGGGTTCCCCTCGGGGGATTGCGACATGCATGCATATTGATTGCATTATGCATGTTCGCGGTTCGGCGCTTTGATTCGTATCAGCGACGCTTGGTTTGGCAGAGGGGACCCGTGGAAATAGAGGATTGTAGATTCCACCGGCCTACCCGGCGGAGAAACCCAAAAAGCCGAAAACCCAAACGCCGCACCCGTCTGTTAGACGGCTGTGCCTACCCGCCTTTGTATTTCCGACGGGGGAAAGCGCGAGGGAAAACCCAAAACCCAAGCATTGTTCGTGAAACCCAATCCATCGCTTGCCGTTGGTTCGGGCGGGGTGCCCGTGATGGCGTCCCGATCCCGTGAAGGTGTCGGATCCGACAACCGTCCTCCTCGTTCCAAGCCGGAGGGCGGACGCATGAGAGCGGCGGCCGTTTGCATGGCGGCTGCGGCGGGATGTGTGCTGGATGCCGGTGCGCACCCGATCACCTTCAACTCCACGATCGGCTATGGCGCCACGCAGCCCTCGGGCGGAGCGGCGAGCATTTCGAACTGGACGGGTGCGGCCTTCGATGCGGCGAACATCGGTGGTTCGGGGGTGAATGCCGATGGCGGTGCGGACAACGGCACGGCAAACGACGCGAGCACGCGCGTGGCCGGGGGCCAGCCGATCCAGGGGCAGACCTTCACGACCGGAAGCAATGCGAACGGTTACGAGGTGTCCGGCATCACCGTGCGGATGGCCGGCTACACGAACAACACGGCCAGCGGAGCGAACACGACCTCCTGGAACCTGGGCGCGAGCAACGGTCCGATCCACGCCACGATCGCGAAGATCAACGGGACGACGCACAGCGCGTTATCGATACAGAACTTCATGGCGGGGGGCACGGGCCACCCTGGCTCAGGAAACAGCGCGAACGGCGCGGGGACCTATCTAACCTTCGACCTGCCGTTTCCGGTGCATCTCGAGCCGAACACGACTTACGGTTTCGACGTGGTGATCGGCAACGGCTCCGGCAACCACTTCGAGTGGCTCGGCACGAGCGGCGATCCCTATGCCGGCGGGACCGCGTACACGCGGACCTGGGGCGGGCCGATCACGGCGGTAGCCGGCGACCGGGTGTTCCAGGTGAACATGACGGCATCGACGGCGCCTTACGCGCCCTTTGTGCATCCGGGCGCCTTGCACACGCAGGCCGACTTCGACCGCATGAAGAACAAGATCGCCACCGGTGCCAACCCATGGAAGACCAGCTATGATCAGCTCGCGGCCAGCCCCTATGCCCAGACGAACTGGAATCCGTACAACGCGGACTACATCAACCGCGGAGGCGACGGCGCGGACAACTACACCCGCAGCCAGCAGGACGCGCAGGCGATCTACCAGCTCTCCCTGCGCTGGAAGCTGACCGGCAACACGGCCTATGCGGACCGGGCGGTGCAGATCGCAAATGTCTGGTCCGACCTGATCGGAATAACGGGTGACACGAACGCGTCGCTCGCCTCCGGGATCTGCGGTTACCTTTTCGCCGCGGGCGGCGAAATCCTGAGCACCTACCCCGGCTGGCCCGCGGCCGAGAAACAGGCCTACAAGGACATGATGATGCGGGTGTTTTACCCGGCGAACGCGGACTTCCTCTGGCGCCATCATGGCACCCCGAACTCCAAGGGCGGGAACACGCACTATCGCCTCAATTGGGACACGGCCAACATGGCCTCGATGGCCGCCATCGGCATCCTGTGCGACAACCGCGCCGTTTATCAGCAAGCGGTGGACTACTTCAAGAACGGTGCGGGCAACAGCCGAGCGGAGCGCGCGGCGTGGTATATCCACCCTGACGGTACGGCGCAGACCGAGGAGAGCGGTCGCGACCAGCCGCACAACAAGGGCGGGTGGTATGCGATGGCGCTGCTTTGCCAGATGGCTTGGAACCAGGGCGACGACCTCTTCGGCCACGACAACAACCGGGTGTTGCGCGCCTACGAGTACAACGCGAAGTACAACCAC
>CAMLOZ010000028.1 GCA_946481625.1 uncultured Haloferula sp.
CTCCAGAACGGCGTCTCCGTACTCGATGTTTCCAATGTCAGCCCGGACCATGCCGTCGCGACCGATCCACTCACGGTCCGCTCGATCGAAGTCGTGCGCGGTCCGGCGACCCTCCTCTACGGGCCGAACACCATCGGCGGCGTGGTCAATGTCATCGACGACCGTATCCCCATGGAGCGCTTCACCGGGGCTTGGCCCTCCGGCAGCTTCGCCACCAGCCTGGGCACGGCCGACGATTCGGAGTCGGTTTCCGGCGATCTCACATTCGGCAAGGGGCCGCTCGTCTTCCATCTCGACGGCTTCTCGCGAGAGACCGAGGACATCGCCATTCCCGGCTTCGCCCGATCCGCCCGTCTCCGAGCCAGCGAACCGCTCGCTCCCGGCGAAGCCGAGCCCTATGGCATCCTTCCCAACAGCGCCACCGACTCGAAGGGCGCCGGCCTCGGGGCCTCCTATGTCTGGGACAAGGGATACTTCGGGCTGTCCTACTCCGGTGTCGATTCTCTCTACGGCACCGTGGCCGAGCCGGAGGTCACCATCGACCTCCGCCAGCGGCGCTGGGACTTCCGCGGCGCCTTCTACGACCCCGCGACCTGGATCAAGGAGATCGAATACAAGTTCGGGCACTCCGACTACGCCCACACCGAATTCGAAGGTGCGGAGCGCGGCACCGAGTTCCTGATCGAGGGCTACAACGGCCGGGCGGAACTCCTTCACCAGAAGCTCGGGCCCTTCGAAGGTGCCTTCGGCTTCGAGACCCGGGACAACAAGTTTTCCGCCCTCGGTGCCGAAGCCTTCCTGCCCACGGTCGAGAACCAGACCAACTCCCTCTTTGTCTTCGAGGAGATCCCCTTCGGTAAAATCCGCCTCCAGTTCGGTGCCCGTTACGACCACCAGCGCAACAAAACCGAGACCAACCCCGCCTTCGGTCCCGGGCTCGAGCGCGAGTTCGATGCCTTTAGTACTTCCGCGGGAATCGTTTACAATCCCACCCCGGACTATGCGGTCGCGCTCTCGCTGGCCTACACCCAGCGCCCGCCGACCTATGTCGAACTTTTCGCCAACGGCCCACACGTCGCCACCGGCACCTTCGAAGTCGGCGATCCGAATCTGGATACGGAGGACTCCTTCTCCATCGATCTCTCCCTGCGCAAGAAAGCCGGATGGGTCACCGGCAGCGCGAGCGTCTTCTACTACCGCTTCGACAACTTCATCAGCCTCGCGTCGACCGGCGCGGACTTCACCGATCCGGATAGCGGCGACCTCATCCCCATCTTCGCCTACAGCGCCGTCGGCGCGAACTTCCACGGCGGGGAGATCGAGACCACCTTCCACCTGATCGAGCCTGCCGTCGCGGAGGAAACCACCGACTCCAAGTCAGGCGTGGAGCCGCCGCCGGTTTCGAACCAGCGCCTCGATCTCATCCTCCGCGCGGACTACACGCACGCGGAGAACCGCGATACCAGCCTGCCGCTGCCGCGCATCCCTCCCTTCCGCGCCACCGCCGCCCTCGACTACCAGCTCCACGGCTGGGGTGCCCGGATCGAGGGTCAATACGCGGCCCATCAGGATCGCCACGACATCAACGAACTGCCCACCGATGCTTACCTCCTGGTCAATGCCGCGCTGAGCTACAAGCTCGCGCTCGGCGACGTGGACACCACCTTCTACCTCAAGGGCGTCAACCTGACCGACGAGGAAGCGCGCCAGAGCACATCCATCCTGAAGGACGTTGCCCCCCTTGCGGGCCGCGGCCTCGTCGCGGGGGTGCGGGCGGAATTTTAGGCCGCCCGCGTCCGCATGACCGTCTTGCAGGCAAAGTGGAACAGCGTCACCAGCATGCAGGCGCCTATCCCTGCGACCAGCGGTGTCGCCTGCGTCGGAAACAAGAGGATGAAGCCCTTGCCCTTGATGAGAGTCGAATAGCTCGAAACACAGAAGGGAAACAGGAAGAGACGGAATTTGGTCCAGCCATCGGTGCGCTGTCCCGGCGTGCCGGTGGCGAAGTTCAGCGCGATGCCGATCAACCCTGAGATCCCCAAGGCCGAGAGCCAGATCGAAAGCGAGGGATCGAAATAGCAGAGGGCCACCGCGACATACCAAGCGAGGTAGCACCAGAGGACGAGCTTGGGTCCGCGCAGGGTGGCGAAGTAGCGGATCAGGCGCATGGGCCGAGGCGAGTTTCGGCTCACCGCCTGCCACTGCAAGGTGAAAGAGGTTCTCACGGATCGGCATCTAGCGGATTCCGAGCCATGACCGCGGATCAATTTGTCGGCTAGCGACACTAGCCCCCGGGATTCCCCCTATCCTGTTCACTCCCACACCGTGCCTTGATTCAGCGCGGCGATGCCGCCCCAGGCAAACGAACGGGCGAGCGCCTCACCTAGATAGGCCTTCGCCTCCTTCACCGCGTCGTGCAGGCCTTCCCCTTTCGCGAGCCGCGCGGTGATCGCCGCGGAGAGCGTGCAGCCGGTGCCGTGCGAGGCTGCGCCTTCTATCCGCGCGGCACGGAACCACTCGGGCAATCCATTCTCCCAAAGCAGGTCCGCACAGGTTTCCTGCCCGAGGTGCCCGCCCTTCAGCAGCACCGCGCAGCCGTGCCTCGCGGAAAGTTCCGATGCCGCGCGCTCCATCGACACCTCGTCCCTGACCGGACCGCCCCAAAGCACCTCCGCCTCGTCGAGGTTCGGCGTGATCACGGTGGCCAGCGGGAACAAGCGCTCCTTGTACGCCGCGATCGCATTCTCTTCGAGGAGAGGGTCGCCGGTGGATGCGATCATCACCGGATCGATCACCAGGGGAATGCCGCGGTACTCCGAAAGGATCTCCGTGACCGCCACGATGTGGGCCTTCGAAAAGAGCATGCCGGTCTTGATCGCGCCGACGGGGAAGGCCTCCAGCAAGACGCGGAGCTGGTCCTGCAGGATCGCCGGCGGCACCGCGTGTACCGACCGCACCACCGCGGGAGTCTCCGCCACGACGCAGGTCACCGCCGTGAGACCGAACACGCCGTGATGCTGGAAGGTCTTCAGGTCCGCCTGAAGTCCCGCCCCTGCCGAACAATCGGATCCAGCAATGCTCAACGCGACCGGCGGGGAGGTGCTCACGACCGCGACAATAAGCCCAGGGTCCACGCCGAAGCAATCCGGGATCGACAGCGGAGGCAGGGAAGATTGCCATGGGCACCATGGACAACGCCCATCTCCCTCCCCTTCCCCAGCCGCCACCGATGCCCGTGCCGGTGCAAGTCGAACCGCAGGCCGTGAAGGTCTTCGGTGTGATCCATCTCGTCTTCGCCGGACTGGGGTTCATCACCGGCCTCTGGAATCTCGCCAGCTTCTTCTTCGCCGGGATGCTGGTCGGTTTCCCCGCTGCCGCCACAACACCCCAGATGCAGGCGCAAATGCAGGCGCAAATGGAAATGCAGACGGAGTTACGCTGGGTTTCCCTGATGACGGGCATCTTCATGATCGGCCTCGCGGTCCTGCTCCTGATCTCCGGCCTCAAGCTGGTCCGTTCCAATCCCGACGGTATCCCCTGGTCGAATCGCTATGCCTGGACCTCGATCGCCACGAAGCTCGTCTCCATGGTCGTAGCCATCGGCTGGGTCGTGCCGAAAACGAAAGCGCTGATGGAGCAAGTGATGACGGGCAGCGGTATGCCCGCCGGCCCGGGACAGAGCGTGGTCTCCGCCATGGGCGGGATGATGTCGATCAGCGGCGTCATCTCCCCGCTCGTCTCCTGCACCTATCCGGTGCTGGCGCTTTATTTCCTCAATCGCCCCGCGGTGAAAGAGTGGAGTGCTTCCCGCCGCGCCCCAGGTGTTCCTTGAGGATGCGCTTCACCTCAACCGCGGCCTGCGGACAAGCGGGCACGCTGTGATTGAAGGGCACGATGCACTCGCTCTGCACGGGCGCGAGGTGCGATGACCAGTAGGGCACCACGCCGTCCGAGCTATCGGGCGTATCGCCACGGCCCCGGTCCCCGATCACCGAGTGAATTTGAAGTCCCTCGCGGAAGGGCAGGCGCCCCATCGCCTCGTAAGCGGGATAGGACGGAGAAAGCGAACCGATGCTGGTGAGCCAGCCTTTCGACGAGCCCTCGCCCGCGGTGGTCAGACTGCTGACGTCGTTCAATGTGAAGTCCACGAAATCCACGGTCAGCCGCTTCGGCAGGCGGATCATGTTCCGGATCAGCGAGGAGAAAAAGCGGTCTGCCATTGGCGATCCGCGGTGGGGAGCGGCCATGAAGATCACGCGATCCGGCGGCTCCAGCGGATCGTACATCGTGAGCAGCCGCACCGCTTCGCGGAGGTTCTTGTTGTCGGTCACTTGCTCCAGCGGACGCTTCTGAAAGGCGTGGTAGAAGGCATCGCCCGGTTTCTTCAAGGAGGCGTGGGAGATCACCCCGCCCATCGAGTGTCCGATCACGATCATGCGATCCCATTGGCCGGTCGGCCCCTTCTTGCGGGCGTGGCGATCGGCATTCATCATCGCGAGCCGGAAAAGAGCGGCACTGTAGAGCCAATTGTTCCCCGTCGGATAGCTATAGAACCAGACCTGATAGTTCTCGCGGAACCAAGGCTCGCGGTTCAGCTCGTTGTAGAGGCGCTTGAAGGTACCCGGGCTGGAGTTCAGGCCGTGAACCATCACCACGGGGATCCTTTTCGGATCGTAAGGCGACGATACGTAAAGCGCCGTCTCCTCGGTGAAGCGGCTCGGCAGGAAGACCTTCTCCAAGTCAAGGTCGTCGAGATCACTCATTTGCCAATAGAGCGCGGAGGGTGCCGACCAATCCGCCGCAAGGGGAAGCTTCCGGTCGCCGACCGCGATCTCCTTCACCCTCCCGGGATAAGAGAACGACCATTCCGGCTGCTTGCCCGCGGGGAAGCGCAGCACCGCTGTTAGATTCAGGGGCACGCCGGTGGGCGGCTCGAATTCCCAACGCGGCTTGCCTTCCTCCGCGGTCTTTTTCCAGCCCACCACCGGCAAGCCGATGCCGACCTCGATGTGCCGTTCGCCGATGGCCTTGGTGGAAATCGCCGAGGCCGGGACGAGGGCATCGAGATCATGCATGCGGATGCCGGCGCCGAGGCTGCGCGATTCGTCAATGCGGGATCCCAGCTCCGCCGCCCGCTCGTGGTAGGTTCCCGTTCCACAGCGAAGGCGGTCGAAGAGCTTCATCACCGCCGCGTTGTAGGCACCGATTGCCGCGGGATCGCCCGTCCGCCCGGCTTCCTGCCAAGCGCGCCGCGCCTCCTCCATCGTCGCCGCGGGATCCCCACGCGAGGCACGGGGAAGGCTCCGGCATTGGGGCGGCGAGGGTGTCCCGCATTGGGACAAGATCAGCACACCGGCAAGCAGCAGGATCTTGCGAGCGTGCATGATCGTGGTTTCGCCGGGGTTCAGGACCGCGACCGGATCGCGGCCAGGGCCCGCTCGATATAAACAGAGAGCTCGGCGTCCGCATCCGCGCGCGCCGCTTCCAAGGCCGGGATGCTCGCGGAGCTACCGACGCGACCCAGCAGACGCGCGGCCGAACGCTTCATCGAGGCTTGCACTTTGGCGAAATGTCCCAGCACCCGCTCTTCGATCGGCGGGCCGAAGCTGCCATAGAGTTCTTCCCAGCGATTGTGATCCGCGACCCACAGGGCATCCACCAAGGGAATCGACTCCTTGTCCTTCGCCGCCGCCAGGAACTTGACCATGCTGTCCGGCACTTCGCCGAGCGCGGGCGGAAGCTTGGCGAGCGCGGCCCGCACCACCGGAACCGAGCCGTCGTCCGGTTCCGCCCATGCCAGAAGCGCCCGGCAGATCTGGTCCTGCATCGCCAGGTCGCCCTCTTTCATGAGCTGCAGCATCCGCGCGACGATATCCTTGCGGTAGAGCTTCGGTTCCGCATCCGCGAGCCGCATGATTGCATTGCGCGCGCGCTCCAGATCGATGCTCTCCATTTCGCGGCGGTTCAACTCGTAGAAGGCGGGGTTCTCGCGGTTCGTCAGCTTCTCCAGCGGACCTTCGACGAAGCTGCTGTTATCCACCGCCACCTCGATCACGCGCAAATCGTCGATCACCCGCTTCACTTCGCCGAAGCGCTCGCAGAGACGGGCAAGTTCGGCCAGATCCTGCGGCGATCCCGAAACAACCATGAGGTAGTCGGGAAGCCGGGGATAGATGTGGGAACTCGGATCCGCACCCGTGTTCCGGACGATGTAGTCCTTGATCTGCAGCCGATGGTAGCCTTGTAGCTCGCGGAGCCAGATTCCCGTCGCGCTCCGTCCTGCCAGCGTCGGCGAGTTCCGGTAACGCTCGATCTCCTTTTCAAGCGGCTCGTAGCCGATCTCCTTTTTGAGCTCCGCATAGGCCGGATCACCCGAATTGGCGGCCGGTGCCTCCGGCGGCCCGGGGCGGATCGCAAGGGATCCGCCCTCGGAGGTCTTCGGGCTATTGCCCTCGGTGAAGAGGAAGGGAAAAGACAGCAGCAGGGAGCTCGCCACGATCGCGCCGAAGGTTGCCCTCAGCCGCGCGGTAGGATTCGCCGCGAGCAGGAAGATCCATGCGATCAGCGCGGTGAATCCCGCCAGCATCAGCCGCTTGGATTGCTGGGCACCGTCCAGCATGCCCCCCGGCCTTCCGCCGAAGGCGAGCAGCACCAGCACCAGCACCACCGCGGCCACAGCCACCAGCCCGAAGAGCATCCGCAACGGCGAAGTCCCCGCCAGAGGCGTGTGCACCGGTTCCTCCGCATACTGCACCGTCTGGAAGTTTGCTGCCACGCTCGCACCCTTCGGGATCCGGGAAAACTGGTCCAGACCGCGGTCCCGCCGCTCGCCCGGGTAGAATTTCTTCTGCCGCACCACCACCTCGTCGTTCACGCGGAAGCGGTGTTCGCAGGTGCCGCACTCGACCATGCGGTCTTTCAGTTCCGGGCCCACCTTGAAGCGCTGGCCACAGCCGGGGCACCGGATCGAGAGTTTGTCAGCGTCGCTTAGTCGGTCGTCCATGCGCTGCCGCGATCATTGGACGTTCCTCCGGGCATTGCAACCCGCGATCCACCCCCCGCCGCCGACAGGGCTTGCGCCTCCCCCACCCCGCCGCTAACAAACCGCCATGTCGCCTTCGATCCAAGCTCTCCTCGTGCTCCAAGACCGCGACCGCCGCCTCCGCGGGATGGCCGAGGACCTCGACCGCATCCCGAAGGACGAAGCCCGCGCCAGGGAACGCCTGGCCGGCGACGAGGCCGCCGTGAAAAAGGCGCGCGAGGACCTCATGGCGAACGAGGTCGAGATCAAGAAGGTCGAACTCGACGTGGGAACCCGCCGCACCACCATCCAGCGTCTCAAGACCCAGCAGTTCGAGACCCGCAAGAACGACGAGTACCAGGCGCTCGGCCACGAGATCGTCCGCTACGAGAAGGAGGTCGATGCGCTCGAGACCAAGGAGCTCGAGTTCATGGAGCGGGCCGACTCGCTCCGCGCCACCCTGGCCGCTGCGGAGCAAGCGCTGGCCAAAACCATGCACCGCGTCGATGAAGAGCTCGCGGCGCTCGCCGAACGGAAGAAGCGGATCGAAGGCGAAGCCGCCGAGTTGAAGGAAGAACGCGCCCGCCTCGCCGCCGCCGCTCCGGAAGCCCAGATGCCCCTCTATGAGCGCCTGCTCAAGACCAAGAACGGTCTCGCTGTCGTCCCCACCGTCGCGGGCAAGTGCACCGGCTGCCACATGAAGCTCGTCGCCTCCACCCTGGTAAAAGTGAACTCCGGCGTCGAAGGCACCCAATGCGAGAGCTGCGGCCGCTTGCTCTACGCCGGGGAATAGAGGCTCTCCAAACGCGCCACGCAGCTTTCCCGGCTCACTGCCGTACCAGTTCCTCGCGCAAACGCGCTGCCCCCTCCGCATCGCCCTTGCTCGCCAGCCAGTCAGCCATCGCTTTTGCGGCATTGTTGCGCAGATCGCCTGCCGGCAGGGTATAAAGCCACCGACCTGCCTCCATCGAGTTCTCGTCGGCCCACGTCTCGATTCCCTCCTTCACCACGAAAGCATTGTCGGGATATGCCGACATCCAGTCGGTGAGCTGCTCGCGATCTTTGGATACCAGGCGAATCGCAAGTGACTCGGCAATCTGCTCGGTCTGGAGTTCGGGATGTCTTGCAAAAGCCTCGACCCCCTCCACAAGATCGTGGTCCATCACCTTCGAGAACCACGCCGTCACGACATACCCCCGCTCGACGGCGCTCGCTTCCTTGCTCGCCTCCAGCACTTTTGAAAATCCGAAATCCTGCGCATTTACGGAGAAGGCCTCCTTCCCCTCCCCGTTGAGGCGCGCGGCACGCCCCTGCGGGGTCTCTCCCTCGTCGGTCTTGTGCTGGCAAATTTGTCCCTCGCCGCAAAGTTCGCAATGGGCATGCCCGGCATCCGCCATCTCCGGATCTCTCAGCCCCTGCTGGCCTGCCAACTCCCTCTTCAACGCGGGATCCTGGACCTTCCCGAGAATAGTCGCGATCTCGTCTTTGCTCAGTGCCCCTGCCTCGCCCGTGCGACGGCTAAGCCACAGTAAAATCGCATACTTTCGGGAAGCATCGTCCGGCAATTGGTCCACCAGAGCAAGCTGCGTCGGCAAAGTCATTCCCTCCCACTTCAAGGTTTCAAGGTAACGGCTGGTCGCCCGCTTCTTGTCTTCCGGATAGTCGAGCTGGTCGACGAAAGCCATGAAGCTTCCCATATCCACGCCTTTCGATGCCGCCTCGTAAGCAAGCACCCCCGCCGCTTGGGTCAGCATCGTCCCCGGCGGGATCTGGCTCAAGAACCGACCTGCCGACAAGGGATCCTTCCGCGACGCCTCCTTGATCAGGGAGTCAACAAAAGGCGCCTGCGTTTCCGTTGGAAAATCGTTGATCACCAGGTCCATCCACTCCTGCACGGTCAGGGCATCGCTGACATTGGTGTAGAACGAATAAAGCACCGTGTCGCGGTCCGCCGCCTTGCCGCCCCCTGCCCGCAGCCATTTCTTGAGCAAGTCTACCCTCTGAGCCACGGGCATCTTGTGGTCCATGAAATCGCGAGGCAGTGCGTTTGCCTTTCGCACCCGCTCCTCCGCAGACTCTCCCGGCTTCGCGACAGCCTCCGGCAGCGGTCCTCCGGCTCCCTTCGGCTTCAGCGCGACCCACACCCCACCCCCTAGGGCCAGCGCGGCCAGCGCCGCGAGGGCGAGCTTGTTTCCAGACGGATTCTTCATGGGTACACCCTGATAAGTGACGGATTATTGAACCGCCCGGACTCCATGTCAACTCGACGGGGAGTCCGGGCAAGCAGCAAAACAACTCTACTTCACGTCACGGCTGTGTATTCCACCAGAATGGTGGTTTCCCCGAATTCCTGGACCGGGGTCAGGAACTTGGCTTTTGCATTCATCGAGGAGCCGTTGCCTTCGATGTTGATGGTCGTTCTCAGCCCTCCGACCGTAAGCGAGGTTGCACCACCGAGCCCGTGGGTGGTCGGCACGAAACTGCCGTCGGCCCGGTTGATCGCAATGCACCCGTTGCGGGTATGCGGAGGACAGGTGCGAAGCATCGCGAGATTCGCCTTCAAGTCTGCGATCGTGGTAACCGGCTCTAACGGCATGTCCCAGTCCTCCGTTTCACTGTTCCAGCTCAGCCACTCGGCACCGCCCCACGGCTCTCCCTCTCCATTGCGAGCCCTCGACTGCAAAGCAAACCTTCCCCCGGCGGTGAACGACGGGGTGTCCTTGGTCTTCTTCTCATTGTCGTCCTTGATCCTCGAGGTAAGATAGCCCCAGAAGAACCACTTGGATTGCACGTTGGCATTCCCGGGGTCCGTGATCCAATCCGTGGAATACTCCTGGGCCAGGACGTGGGTATTCCCTCCGGTCGCCGGCGCCCCCGCAAGAATCGGGATATCACCTGACGTTAACCCTTCTTCCGGGCCCGTACAACGCAACCTCCACGAGCCGCTGCCTATCGGCTCGTGGGCGTCGGCCTGTTGGGAGAAAGTGGCCGCCAGCACTATCGTGGCCACCGTCGCTCCACCGGTCCTCTTCAGGAATTGGCGTCGGTTCACCCCCGGCTTCTCTTCACCGGGTTCGAACCCGCTTTGGTTGGAAGACGGGGAAATGAGGAATGGGGTGTTCATAGGATTGTCCCGTAGGATTTTGTTTCTTGGGTTTATTCGGTTTATTGCTGTTCGAATGTCGTGTACTGCACATCGATCGCGATCTCGGCGAACTCTCCGTCCGGCGTGACGAATTTCGCCTTGCCCGTGATCACGGAGGTGTTCACTTCGATCGGGATTACCGTTTTCAGGGTGCCGGGAGGTGGCTCGGGTTGTATGGTTTCGGTTCCCTCCGCGTGGGTGTCGGCCACATAGCTGCCGTCCGAACGGTTGACCGCGATGCACGCATTCCGGCTATGCTGGGGACAATCGCGCAGGGTCACCTTGGAGGCGTCCGTCTCCGTCGAGGTATTCCACGTTGAGGTGGTATTGTTCCAGGTCATGAACCGCGTCGTCCACGGCTGGCCCGGCGCACTGCGCTCCCGCCTCTGCCGCCCCAGTTTTCCACCGGCCGTGAATACGGGCTTGTCCTGCTCCAGCGCCTCCCCGTCCTTTTTGGCTCTCGATTGGAGATAGGCCCAGAAATAGGACTTCTCGGGCCTCACGACCCTCCCGCCATCACCGGTGCACATTGAGTCCACGAGGGCTCAATCCGCCGCTCGTGCTGAGGCGAGACCCTACGCGAGGGACACGGCTTTCCTACTTCGCCGAGCCGTCCGAATTGTAGAAGGCCTTGCGCCGCTCCTCGATCATCACCAGCCAGTTCATCATGGTGATCGGCGGCAGTTCGGCGGGATGCGTGATCGGCTTCAGGTTCACGTCGATGTTGCCCGCGGCGGCACTCGTCTCGCTGCCCATTTTCAGGTCGAGTAGGTGCACCGGCTGACCGGTCGCGCCGGTATCGCCTCCGAGGTGCCCCACCTGGCCGGAGAGTTCCACCCGGAAAGGATCCTGATCCGTCCCGTAGCGCTTCTCCGGAGCGAAGAGCGAAGCCGGCGGATAGAAAGGTGCGGTCAGCCCTGCCGGCACGGTGGTGGCGGCCATGATATTGAAATCATCCCCGATGTAGAGCCGCAGGTTCGTGACCAGCGAGAAGCCCTTCGTGAAGGTTCTGAGATCGTCGCACTCGGTCATCAGCACGCCGTAGTCGCTGTCGGTACACGGGATCTGCGGCTTGTAGTTCACGTTGTTCAAGCCGGTGCTACTGTAATCCACGTTCACGACGATCGAGTTGTTGATCGACGCATCCGAGCCGCCCAAAGCGGTCACGAAGGCGGGCAGGCGCTCGGGATACACGCAGATGGAGTTCTTGGTGCCGTGCAGCAGCTTGTTGTCGAAGGGTAGCGCGGGCCGGTAGTAGCCCTTCTTCACCGTGCCGACGTTGGGATCGCCGAAGGTCGCGTTATCGAATGTGATGGTGCCGGTCACACCCCGACGATAGACGAATTTCCCGCCCTCCCCGTAGGCCACGTCCACCAATTGCGTGCCGAAGTCGTAACTCGCATCCTCGTTTGCCACGAAGGAGTAGCCGGATTCCAAGGGGACGGGCGCCGAATAGCTCATCGGCACGTTCAGATTCACCCGCGTGCTTCCCTGGAGATACGAAAACCGGAACATCGTCGGCGTCGGGTTGGTCGGACTGGCGACCGCGGTGACGTCCAACCGCATCGCACACTGCAGTGCTCCGACCGAATAGTTGTTCCAGGTCGTCGGCGAGATCGTGAGAGTCTCGGAGGTCGCGTGCGCGAAGCGGTCGAAGAAGTCCGCGCCGCGGTTGATCGGCACGAAAGCCGCGCGGCCCGACTCCGAAGACAGCGTGACCGGCATGAAGGTACCGTTGTCGATCTCGAATTGCTCCCGCACGCCGGGAGTAAAGGGATTTCCGCCCAAGGCATTGTCTCCCACCGTCACGTCGCTGCCCAGGGTGAGATTCCGGCGGGCGGAGATCCGGTCGATGTGGAGGCCGGAATCAACCTCAGCACGGGTCGTGTAGATCCCGCCCTCGATGTTCGTGTTCTGCCATGGCGTGCCATCGGCGTGCGTTCCGAGATTCGCGAAGGTCTCGGCGGAAATCGCGAGCTGCGAGGGGATCTCGTAGATCGAAATGATGAAGTCGCGTTCGCCCACGCTGCCATCCCCGCGCGAGAAGCTTTTCAACAACTGGTCGTTTTCCCCGATCTGCAAGCTGAAGGCCCACCAGTTCCGCTTCGCCACGAAAGGCTGTCCTGGAGTGGAATAGCCGAAGCGGATTTCGGGATAGGGAACCACGTTCCACTGCGGATAGGTCGCCACCGGCAGCGCGACGCCGCTGCTCGCGAGGTCCCCGTAATACTTCACGGACGAGATGATCGGGAAGATCTTGTCCATATCGGCATACGCGGAGGGCCCTTCCAGGGGCACCGGAAATCCGCCGCCCAACGAGCGGTTCATGCCGGTGGACACGATGCCCGGCTCCGGCTCGATCGCGTCGAAAATGCTGCCGAGGTTGGTGAGGGTCGAGTCGCCCACGTTGCCCCCGATCGAGCTGCTCGCTCCCATGGTCGTCTTCAACCCCGTGGACACCGAGTTCCGGGCGTTCGCCTGGTCCACGGCGTCGGTGAAGATGTTCTGCCAGCGCAGCGGATTGCTCACGCTTGCCGAGGCGTTCGATCCGGACTGCATCGCACGGATCGCACGGTTCGGCGTGATGTTCACGATGGCCCGCAGGATCTCGTCCTCCTTGTCCGCATAGTCCACGCGGATCTGGTTCTCGCCCTGCACCTTTTGCGCCATCACCGCGCGCTGGTAGGCGCTCACCGTGAGAAGGGTCAGCGTGAGTCCTCCCGC
>CAMLOZ010000029.1 GCA_946481625.1 uncultured Haloferula sp.
GAGGCTCCAAACGACCTCGATCGGCAGATAGCTCGCACCCAGGCCATGGAGTTCGTCGTCGAGGACCGAATAGTCGATGGTTCCCGAGTTCTTTGGATTGTCTGCATCCACGCCGTCGGCATTGTTGCCATGGCCCTTGTTGGTCTTGAAGGTGGCGCCGAGGAGGCGCACCCGCATCTTGAGGTCCTTCTTGGGCTTGATGATATTGGGTGGCACGATGTCGACGACGCTGGTCACGGCGGAGGGGTAATCGATATCCCAGGTGAGTTGGGATCTCGCGCCGATGCGGAGGAGATCGCGATCCACTGAGAGAGTGCCGGTAGGCACCGTATTGTCTGCCGCAAGGGAGCTACCGATGGCGAAAAGGCACGAGAGAATGCCTGCCAGCAGTTGCCCGCCGCGGTTAAGCAGGGGGGTCTTCATTGGGGGGATGTCGGGGGGTGAAGCAGCGTTCGCACGGGGGGTGCGAACGAGATCATGAAAAGCCCGAGCTCCCCGAAATTCAAGAAGTCCGGGGCAATCTACGCGATCACGGAGGGGGTTGAAGTCGGACAGAATCAGGGGCGATGCGTCATTATTTATCGAAAAATGGCTTAGTTAGTGAAATTAAAAACCCTTGGCAGGAGCACCTGAGAGGTGGCCGCCAAGGGTCGTCGATAGTCAGGGTATCTTAACTAAACTGCGAAATGCGTGTTGGGATCACTGGTCGAGGGTGGAGTTCCAGTGCTCCACATGATCCTTCTGGGCGTCGAAAAGCGCGGTCGGATCGTCGTGCAGGGTGATCGACTTGATCTTGTCGCCTTGTGCGATCTTGTTGACCACGTCCTGGCCCTTGGTCACTTCGCCAAAGACGGCATGCTTGCCGTCAAGATGCGGCGTCGGCAGATGAGTGATGAAGAACTGGCTGCCGTTGGTATTCGGGCCCGCATTGGCCATCGAGAAGATCCCGGGCTTGGAGTGCTTCAGGGAGTGGTCGATCTCATCGGCGAAACGGTAGCCCGGACCACCGCGGCCGGTGCCGGTAGGATCGCCACCTTGGATCATGAAATTGGAGATCACCCGATGGAAGGAAACTCCGTCGTAGTAACCGCGCTTGGCGAGGTTGAGGAAGTTGGCCGATGTGACGGGCACCTTCGAGGCGAAGATGGTGCCGTCGATGTCGCCCTTGTCGGTATGGATCGTGATGCGGATGTCGGACATGGCCGCCAGCCTCGGAGGGGCGGCGGAAATCATCAATCACCAATCCCATCATCCATCGGCACGGCCAGGGCTCCCGGCCCGGGGTCACTCGTCGTGGTGGAACCACAGCACCACGCAGAGGCCGATCCCGACCAGCCAGGTTTCCCAAGCGTAGGCGCAGAAGATCGGATAGATCATCATCGCCAGACCGATGGCAATCGGCTTCCAGCGGTCCAACTGGCGGCCATAGCGCCACGCGCCCCAGCCGATGGTGCTGAAGATGAGACCGCCGAGGATGTTGACGGGATTGAAACTGAACATCCGGATTCGTGGATATTCTCCTTTCGCAATGGAATTGCAAGCTGCCAGAGGCGGGAGGGCGGGTCACTCCCCCAGCCGGGAGATCACCTCGTCCGCTGTGTTCCCTGCCTCACGCAGGCTCCGGATGGAGAGCGAATCGTGGCGCTTCGCGAGACGCACGCCATGATCGTCGGTGATCAGCCGGTGGTGGAGATAGAGCGGTTCCGGCAGGCCGAGAAGCGCCTGAAGCAACCGGTGAACGTGGGTGGAAGGCAGCAAATCTTCACCGCGGGTGACGTGCGTGACGCCTTGGAAAGCATCGTCCACCACAACCGCCAGATGATAGGAGGTGCCGATGTCTTTCCGGGCCAGCACGACATCGCCCAGCAAGCCCGGCTCGATCGGGATCGTGTCATGGCGCAGGTCCGTGAAGGTTAGAGAGCCGGCCATCTCCATCGCCCGGCTGGCGTCGAGCCGCCATGCCGGTTGGTCCCCGGAGGTCAAACGGGCGGAGATATCGGTGCCAGGAATCCGTCGACAGGTCCCCGGATAAAGCGCGCCTTCGGGTCCATGCGGCGCGTTCACCATGCGAGCGACCTCGTCCTCGATTTCCCGCCGCGTGCAGAAGCAGGGATACACCGCCCCCAGCGCCTTCAGTCGTTCCAAAGCGGAGGCGTAGGCGGGACCGCGCTCGGACTGGCACAGTTCCGGTCCGTCCCAATCGAGGCCCAACCACCGCAGATCTTCCCGGATGCCGTCATAGTATTCCGGCCTTACCCGCGTGTGATCGATATCCTCGAAGCGCAGCAGGAAAGTCCCTTCACCCGATTGCGCCAGATCACGGGCCACCTTCGCCGCAAAGGCGTGCCCCAGATGTAGCAATCCCGTCGGGCTGGGGGCGAAGCGGGTGACAGTGCCGGACATGACGATTCTCGCGCCAGCTAGGCTAGATCCGCTGCCTCGCTCAAGCGAGTTCCTCCGGTGCCCCCGCATCCAGGCGCCGGCGATAGCTCTCCACCGCCTGCGTCCATGTCGAGTGAATCCCTTCCGCCGGTCTCAGCCATACGGCGCGATGAAGCGCCAGCATGCCCGGAGCGAGATACATCAGCTCGATCATCTCATCCTTCGACATCGCGCCCGGTCCCATGTTGAGGCAGCGCTCGACCAAGGCATCGCTGGTTTCGGTCATCTCGCCGGGCTCAAGCAAGGAGACGTGGACGCCGTTGACATAAGGGTCCACCACCGCGGCCACCACGCCCTGACGCGCGTGCTGCGTGGCGTCCAAGGCGGGATCGACGGCGGCGTGCGCCATGTCCGCCAGCTTGAGCACCTCCGGCGGATTCAATTCCTCGGGAGTGGAAAGGATCTTGTGTCTCGCCAAGGCCTTGCCGTAGCGGGCCCGGCTGGTCCAGACCGACACCGGAATACAGAGGATCAGGCCAAGCAGGATCGGCGACATCCAGGCGGCGAAGGTCGGGCTGATATACCAGGCCAGCACCGCCCAGGCGATGCCCAGCACGGTGGGAGCGGCATGCACGGTGAGTGCCTCGCCCCAGCTCGTGCCGTCCGTCTCGCGGTTCTGGCTGCCCCAGCCGACGGCATGGCCCAGAACGATGCCCGAGACCATCAGCGTGTGCGCCACCATCACCGCGGGGGCCAGCAGCATCGAAAGCAGCGTTTCGAGGAAGGTGCCTGCCAGCAACGCAAACAAGCCGCCGAAGGATCGCCGGATGCGGGGCACGAAGATCGCCCCGGTCATCGCGAGGATCTTCGGCAGGAAGAGCAGCAGGAAAATGAACCCGGTGAGGATGAGGCTCTGGGTCACGCCGTCGATGTGCAGGTAGCGGTCCACCAAGGTGCCGTCGTAGGGTAGATTGCTCAGTCCGCTGGCCTCGCGGTCCCAGGCCACCCACGTGCCGAAGATGAGGAACAGGAACCACAGCGGGCTGCCGAGGTAGGCCATGATGCCCATGAAGAGATGCATGCGCACCGTGAGCGGCAGCTTGCGGGCGAAGATCAGCCACAGGTGCTGGAGGTTCCCCTGGCACCAGCGGCGGTCGCGCTTGAGGTGGTCGATCAGCGTGGGCGGGGCTTCCTCGTAGGTGCCTTCGATGTCCCAGGCGAGCCAGACCTCCCAGCCCTGCGATACCATCAGCGCGGCTTCGACGAAGTCGTGGCTCAAGATCTTGCCGCCGAAGGGTTCGCGTCCCGGCAGGTCGGGAAGCTCGCAGAAATCCGAGAACGGCTTCACGCGGATCAAGGCGTTGTGACCCCAGTAGCTGCCGCCGCCCAGTTGCCACCAGTTCAGGCCGCGGATGAAGAGCGGACCGTAAAGCCGCATCGCGAACTGCTGGAGACGGGTGAACGCGGAAGCGCCGCGGATCAGCTTCGGCGGGGTCTGGAGGATGCCGAGGTTCGGATAGGCCTCCATCACCCGGGTCATCTTCAGGATGTCGCCGCCGTCCATCAGGCTGTCGGCATCGAGCACGACCATTCCCTCGTAGCCTCCCCCCCAGGTCCGGACGAAGTCGCCGATGTTGCCCGCCTTGCGGTTCGAGTTGATTTTACGGCGCCGGTAGTAGATGCGGCCGAAGCCCCCGAGCTTGCGGCAGAGGTTGGTCCAGGCGGTTTCCTCCAGCACCCACAGGTCGAGATCGCGGGTGTCGCTGAGAATGAAGAAATCGAAGGACTTGATGTGTCCCGTCGCTTCGATGGAGCGGTAGATCGCCTCGATCCGCGCGCAGAAACGCACGCAATCCTCGTTGTAAACCGGCATCACCACCGCGTAGCGATGGGCGAGGGGGGCGTCCCCGGCTTGCTCGGCCAGCTTCGTGATCCTCACCGCGCGCTTCCTGCCCCACAGGATATCCCAAGCGCCGAAGAGGGCATGGAAGGAACCGAGCACGAGCAGTCCGTTGAGGATAAAGAACACCCCGAGCAGCAGCACGTGGGCACGGTGCATGCCCATGCGCGTGAAGAGATCGTACAGCCAATAGGTCGCCGCCAGGTTGACCACGACCACGCTGCCGAAGAACACGAGCCTCCGGAACCACGCGCGCACGGGGCTGAAATGGGGCCGCACCTCCTTGCGGCCTTCTGGTGCGTGCTCGTCCATCATGCGAAGAATATGAACCAGACCATCGCGCCGATCAGGGCCAGCAGGAACATCGCGAACATCTTCCGCACGATCGGACGGCGATCCATCGTTTCCCACCACTGCGCCGCACCGGTGCCGATGACATTCAGCTCAAGCGGCTTCGGCACCATGGTCAGGGTGGCGAAGCGCGGACCCGCCGCGAGGTAGGACTTCTGCATCGACTCGGTGAAGGCCGGCGGCCAGGGCGGCGGGGTCAGGAAGACCCCCTGCCATTTCCCCGGCATGTCCGCCAGCAGCAGCGCGAGGCGGCCGCGCGCCGCGAGACGCATGTTCTCCAGCGGTTCGTCCAGCACCTCCTGGGTCCAGCGGGCGATCTCGGTCAGGGTTTCTTCCATCGCCAGCACGCGGGCCGGTACGCCGGGCTCCCTCGCGCCGCGCGCGGATGCCCGCCAGAGGATGGCACGCACCAGTTCCGCGACCAGCAGGCGGTTGCGCAAGCGCAGGGCCTGAAGATAGGCCTCCACCGCCGCGTAGGCCTCCTCCCACTCGGAGAGCTCGGTTTCGCTCAGCGGCCGCAGCGTTTCTAAGGGATGATGCGGTAGGCCCATGTTTCGGTCAGGAAATCCTCGCCCTTCTTCAGGCTGCAGCGCAACTCCTGCGGGCCGACATCGGCCAGCTTGCCGCCCTCGGCGGCAGGGGTGATCTGGAAGGCGGCGCGCCAGCGCCCCTCCGGGAGCGGTTGCACCGCCACACCTTGGATCTTGATCTTGGCTCCGGCCTCGCCCACCGCGGTCACCACCGCCTGTGGAGGCTCGCCTTCCCACTTCTCCAGCGGACCGCCGGCGAACTCGACCACGATCGTGCGCTGCTCCGGCTGCCAATCGTGCAGGCCGGTGCGGGTCGCGACCACTCTCCCACCGGCTTGGGACGGGTCCTCTTCCATGGTCCAGTGCTGCTTGTAGGAGAATTCGATGCGCTCGCCCGGCTGGGGCGTGTGGGCGGGCTCCCACAGGGCCACGGTGTTGTCGGAAATCTCGTTGTGCGTCGGGATCTCCATCAGCATCACCCGGCCGGAGCCCCAGTCGCTGGTCGGTTCGATCCACAGGGAGGGGCGTTTTTCGTAGGAAGCTTCCGCGTCCTCGTAGGCGGCGAAGCGGCGGTCCCGCTGCAGCAGGCCGAAGCCTTCGCACTTGTCCATCGAGAAGAAGCTGAGTTCCAGGCGCCCGGTATCATTGGTGATCGGGCGCCAGATCCGCTCGCCGCTGCTCATCTTGATCGCAAGCCCGTCGGAATCGTGGACCTCGGGGCGGAAATCATCGAAGCGGCGGCGCGAGTTCTCGCCGAACCAGAACATGCTCGACATGGGGGCCAGGCCGAGCCGGGTCACCGCGCGGCGGGCGTAGAGGACCACGCGCACCGTCATCACGGTGTCCTCGCCGGGCTGGATGAAGAAGCCGTAGGCACCGGTGTAGGACGGGCCGTCCAGCAGCGCGAAAAGCATCGCCGCCTTGTCATCGGGAGTCGGCTTGCGCAGCCAGAATTCCCGGAAGGCGGGGAACTCCTCCTTGCCGTCGATCCCCGTATCGACCGCGATCCCGCGGGCCGAGATGCCGTAGCGCTGGTCCTTGCCGAGTGCCCGCCAGTAGCTCGCGCCCTGGAAGACCGCCAGTTCGTCGAAGTAGTCCGGCTTGTTGAGCGGGGCGTGATAGCGCACTCCGGCGAAGCCGGTTTCCGGCGGCAGTTCGCCCCGCTGCTGGATGAGTGAACCGTAGTTGAAAAAAGCCTCTGACAGCCGGATCCGCTGCTGGTGGGTATCCGTGAACTCGTTGACGGCCACCGGCTCCCGGAAGAGATAGCCCGGATGGAAAAGCATCGCGCGGAAGGGCAGCTTCTCCGCACCCCACAGCGCCCGATCGGGATTGAAGCGGATGTCCCGGTACTGGTCGTAGCTCAGGTTCTTCATCCAGTCCGGCAGCGCTTCCGGATTGGGGGCCGCATAGGGCTGGGCCGCCAGTGCCTTGGCCCGGGCATCGATCTTCTCGAAAGTCACATCTTCCCGCTCCCAGTCCTGGCCCGCGGCGAGGGGGGCGAGTGCCAAGGCTGCCGTTAGATGGATAATGCGATGAACCACAAGCCAGCGCATAGCCTGTGGCGCGTTCCTGTCAATCCGCGGTACTAAAGCCGGGTGAAAGATTTTGACAGTTTCCGCGTGGGGCACCTTCCCGAGGTTTGCCCCTTACTACAGGCGGGAGCGCAGTTGCCCCAGCAAGCCGCTGCATGCGTCTTCCACCAGGTCCGCGACTTCCTCGAATCCGCGCTGGCCGCCGTAATAGGGGTCGGGGACACGCGGGGCGTCGTGGTTTTCGCAAAACTCCACCAGCAGCTTGATCTTGGAGGAGCGGCTGCCGTCGCGGTCGAGACGACGGACATCGGCGAGGTTTTCCTCGTCCGCCACGAGGATCAGGTCGAAGTCGTCCAGGTCTTCCGGCGTGACCTGCCGGGCCCGGCCGAAGATCGGATAGCCGCGCGCTTTCAAGGTGGCGGCCATGCGGGGATCGGGCCCCTTGCCGGCGTGATAGCCGATGGTTCCGGCGGAATCGAGTTCCACCCGGTCCGCCAGGTCGCTCTCCGCCAGCATCTTTTTACAGACAATTTCGGCCGCCGGCGAACGACAGATGTTGCCCATGCAAACAAAGAGGACCCGGAACGGCTTGCGCTGGTTGGACATCGCGTGGAAAAGCTGCGGCATGCTCCGCATTTCCGCTCTGGCGGCAATTTCAATCGCGCTCATGGGCCTTCTTCCCGCCGCGCCGACGAACGTGATCGTGGTGATCACCGATGACCAGGGTTACGGCGATCTCTCCGCCCACGGCAGCCCGGACATGAAGACGCCGGCACTGGACAAGTTCCGCGGGGAATCGACCGCCTTCGACCGCTTCCAGGTCAGCCCGACCTGCGCGCCGACCCGCGCCGCGCTGATGACCGGCCTCCACGAGTTCCGCTGCGGCGTGAGCCACACGCTCATGGGGCGCAGCCTGCTGAAGCCGGGGATTCCGACGCTGCCGGAGATGCTCCGGTCCGCGGGCTACCGCACCGGGATCTTCGGCAAGTGGCACTTGGGCGATGCCTATCCCTGCCGCCCCGAGGACCGCGGCTTTGAAGACATCTTCGTCCATGGCGGCGGGGGCATCGGCCAGACTCCCGACTACTGGGGAAACTCCTACTTCGATCCGATGATCCGCAGGCGGTCCGGCTGGGAAAAAACGAGCGGCTATTGCACCGATGTCTTCTTCAACGAGGCGATCGGCTGGATGAAGGGCCGTGTGGCGGAGAAGAAGCCCTTCTTCCTCCATCTCGCGACCAATGCCCCGCATGCCCCGTACATCCCGCCCGCCGGCGGACCGCAGGACGAAGCAGGGGCTTTCCTTGCCATGATCCAGACTATCGACACGAACTTCGGCCGCTTGATGGCGGCGGTGGGGGAGGCCGGTATCGGGGATGACACCATCGTGATCTTCCTGACGGACAACGGGTCGGCGATGGCGAGGCCCGGTGCCGGGATGAAAGGCAGGAAAGGCACTCCGGACGAAGGCGGGACCCGCGTGCCCTGCTTCATCCGCTGGCCGGGCAAGATCAAGGCGGGACACGAGGTCAAGGAGCTGGCCGCCCACCTCGACCTGCTTCCCACCCTTGCGGGTTTGTGCGGAATCGAGCGCCCGGCGGGGTGGAAGGGCGACGGGATCGACTTGTCGCAGGCCCTCCTCGGCAAGGCCGACTTCCCCAAGGACCGCGTGATTTTCACCCAGGTCGGGCGCTGGAGGGGCGACGAGGCGGCTTCGCGGTTCAGGGCCCGGGACTTCGCGGTGCGCGACGCCCGCTGGCGCTTGGTCGGTCTGGAACTCTTCGACATGCAGGCCGACCCGGAGCAGAAGCAAAACGTGTTCACCGATCACCCGGCGGAGGCGCAGCGATTGCTGACCGCGTACGGGCGCTGGTGGGACGAGATCCTGCCGGTCGTCCGCGAACCGGTGCGCTGCGTCATCGGCTCCGAAGAGTGCCCGCTGGTCCGCCTCACCGCGCACGATTGGTGGCCCTCGAAGGAAACGGAGGCCTCGGGCGCGGAAGCCTGCGTTACCCACGATTCCATCAAACGCCTGCTCAAGTCCGCCCAGGTCGCGGCGACGCGCAACCCGCTGCCCTCCACCTCGGGCCATTGGAAACTGCACTCCGCCCGCGAAGGAAACTACGAGATCGTCTTCGCCCTCCTGCCTCCCGAAGCAAGCCCCGCGGAACGGAGCGAACTCGCGAAACTGCGGAAGGGAATCGCCCACATCCGCGCGGGCCAGGAAGAGATCCAACTGGAGATCCGGGAGGGAGCGAGCTCCTTCAAGATGCCCATGGACCTGGAGGCCGGTCCGCTGGACCTGGAAGTCTGGTTCGACGGGCAGCTCCTGAACCAGCGGATTCTCGGCGCTTTCTTCGCCAGCATCGAATACAAGGGCCCCCGCAAGGCACCGAAAGTGGAGCTGAAGCCGAAGGTGGCGAAGTGAGAGTTCCGGCGCAACTTTGCTTGGAAGAAAGGGTTCTCATGCACCGGAGATCGATCCCATCATGAAAAACACCGCCACCATCGGAATCGCCGCCCTCCTCGCAGGAGCGGCCGGAGGCTACCTCGCCGGCAAGGCGGGCTCCTCCGAAGACAGCGCGAAGACCAAGGCCGAAGAGGTCATGAACGCGAAGGCCCAATCCCGGCCCGGCTCCTCGTCTGCCACGGAGGCCGGCAAGCGCGAGCGCAACATGGACCAGATCCTCCGCGAGCCCGGCCAACTGGCACGCATGCAGGGATTGATGGACCTCTATGCCGGCATGGATGCCGCCCAGCTCGAGGCGGAGGCGGCCAAGCTCGACCAGCTTCCGATGGCGCAGCGGATCATGGCATCCTTCCTCCTGTTCGGTCGCTGGGGCGAGATCGACCCGCAGGGCGCTCTGGCCTTCGCGAACACGATGGGCTTCGGCGGGGCCTTCGTCCGCCCGACGATCCTCCAGAGCTGGGCCAGCTCGGATCCGGAAAACGCGGCCAAGTATTTCAGCGAGAATCCGCGCGAGTTCGCCATGATGGGCTTCGGTCCCGGCGGCGGCGGTCCCGGCGGCGGCGACAGCGGAGCCGGGACGATCGCGGCGGAGTGGGCGAAGCTCGATCCCGATGCGGCGCTTGCCTGGGCGAACACGCTCAGCGGCCGCGACAAGGGCGCCGCGCTCAATGCCGTGATCGGCGAGATGGCGTCCAAGGATCCCAACAAGGCGGTCGCCGTGGCAGCCACCTTGAGTGGCGACGATCAAACGCGGGCCTACAGCGAGATCGCGGAGAAGTGGGGCTTGAAGGACTTCGCCGCCGCGGAAGCATGGATCAACAGCCTGCCCGCCGAAGCCCGCGACCGTGCGATGGCTTCCGCGCTCGAGAGCTACGCGACCACCGATCCGGTGGCCGCGGCTGCCAAGGTGGCGCAGATGCCCGCCGGCGAGGATCGGGACCGGGCCATCGAAGACGTGGCCGGCCCGTGGGCCCGCAAGGATCCCGCCGCCGCCGCCGCGTGGGTGGCCCAGCAGCAGACCGAGGACATCGACGATGCAATCCGCCCGGTGATGTCCAGTTGGGCGAACATGGATCCCGCCGCCGCGAAGACGTGGATCGGCTCCCTGCCCCAGGGGGAACTCCGCGACGAGGCCACGGCGACTTACATCTGGTCGAGCCGCAGCGCCGACCCTCAGGATTCCCTCCAGCTTGCGGAATCGATTTCCGACGAAGGCACCCGCAACCGCACGGTCGGGATGACCGCATGGCGCTGGATGCAGGAAGACCGCGAGGCGGCGACCACTTACATCCAGAGTTCCACCTCGCTCAGCGACGAAGCCAAGGAACGCCTGCTCGAAGGGCGCGGGGGCTGGGGTGGCCGGCGCGGTCGCGGAGGCAATTGATCCGATCATTTGACAAGGCCGCAGGGGACGCGAATCGTCCGCTGCGGCCTTTTTTGTCATGTGGAATCCACCGGATACCTACGCCATTGCACGCATCGATCTGCCAAGGGCCGGAACGCACGGTTGGCAGGTGCGGATCCAGCGGCGCGGGGTGAAGTACGGGAAGTTCTTCGCGGACGGCGTCCATGGCGGCATGCCGGACTCCTACCAGGCGGCGCTGCGCTGGCGGGACGAGCTCGTGGAACGCTTGACCGGAGAGGAGAATGCCGCCCGGATCTGCCGCCGCTCGCCCCGGAATTCATCCGGGGTGGTGGGGGTCTCGAAGGTCCGTGTGACCGCGGCGAACGGCACCGGCTACTGGTTCTGGCAAGCCACCTGGTGCCCGGCCCCCGGCGAGCGGCGCTGCGTGAAGTTCTCCGTGAAACGGCACGGGGAGAAGCAGGCCTTCCGGCTCGCGGTGGAGGCGAGGAAGACGGGAGCGGGCTTGTGAGCTACGGCATGAAGCCCGTAGGCGCGGTGGTGACACCGCGGAAGGACGGATGATGAAGTGACACGGGAGATGACTCCCGCGTTCTCACGAACGCGCCTACGATAGGCGAGGTCATCATCAACCCCGCTCCGCATCCGGGCGGCGTTCCCTTTATTGGAACTTGGAACTTCCGCCTCCAGCCACTCACGGCTTCTCCGCGTCATCCAGCGCCTTCACGATCTGGCGGCGGAGCTCCACACCCTCCACCTGGCCGTTGTGACGCCAGACGATCTCGCCCTTCGGGGAAAGGATCACCGTGTGCGGCTGCGCCCCGGTCCACTCCTTGTCGATCGCCTCGGCCAGCTTGTCGGCATTGTCGCCGGTGAAGATGTAGTTGTTCGACTTGCGGCCTTCCTTCTCCATCGAAGGCTTGGTCTTGTCGGAGAGCGCGGCGTGCTGCTTTTGCAGGAACTTCTGCACCTTCGCCTCATCGGCAGGCGGGTCGAGGCTGATGGTGATGAAGTCGAAGTCGCGGTTCTGGAAGCGGCGGTAGGCATCGACGAACTCGGGGAACTCGGCGATGCAGGGGCCGCAGGTGGTGGACCAGAAGTTGATCACGCGGACGTTGCCGGACCCGTTCGCGCGGAGCTTCTTCGCGCCTTCCACGTCGAGCTTGTCCACGGTGACGGTCTTCGCCTTCCAGTTCTCCTCGTCCTTCTTGCGCCAGGCTTCCTTCCACTTCCACTTCGTCGAGCAGCCGAAGGAGCGGGTGACGGGTTCCTCCACCTTCTTGCCGGCGAGGATGGCATCGAGCGCGTTCTTCAGGTAGCTCTTCTCGACCGGGCCCTTCTTCCGGGCGGCATCGTCCATGCGGCCGGTGTAGGCGAGCTTGCGGTCCTCGCCGAAGACGAAGACGTGCGGGGTGGACTGGGCACCGACGGCGGCCGTGAGGGTCTGGGTCTCGCCATCGTAGAGGTAGGGCATGGTCCAGCCGTTCTCCTGCGCGAAGGGGGTCATCTCCTCGAAGGTATCGCCGTGCGCGCCGTAGCCGAGTTCATCCGGCGTCAGGCCGAGCGGGCTGCTGCTGTTGATGGCCACGACGGCGACGCCCTTGTCCTTGTAGGCCTGGTGGATTTCCTCCATCCGCGGCGCGGCGGCGATGGCGTCCGGGCAGTGGTTGCAGGTGAAGATCAGGCACAGGACCTTCGCGGAGGAGAAGTCGGCGAGCTTGTAGGTCTTGCCATCGATCGCGGGCAGGGAGAAGTCCGGCACCGGCGAGCCGATGGGCATCACCGGCGGGGTGGGGGGATCGGCGGCGAGCGCGGTTCCCGCCGTGGCGGCGAAGGCGAAAGTGAGGAGAAGGGATTTCATGGGATGGATCTCTCGTTCTGGCGAGCGTGGGAATGGAATACCGGGGATCGCAGCGGGATTTTGCTGGGAGGGCAAGGATGGAGGGAAATTCCCGGGGAGGGTGGCATGCCGGGATGGAAGGCGGAGCCTGCCGCCCAATAAGGAGCAGGGGCACTCCTGTTCTTGGCGCCGCCCCACTAGTCCATGGTCACTACTGAAATATGCGAATATCTGTCACGGATGAAGCTGAGAACCCCGCTTGAGGCCTCACTTGCTACGATAGTGTATGAATTCCCGGATTCCGTTTGAGTTCTCGAAATTTCTTCAGCCATTATTATGATGTCACTGTAAGAGGTGTATGGCGGCATGATCACATAGGTAGATCGGCAGCCTTGGATGATGGGTATTTTTCGGTTCCCCATTCGAAAGGAATCCGTGTCGATTTTTATGGCGCACGGTGTAACGTCGAGAATTTCTTCCGATGTTGATACGAAGGCCACAACGGTTTCGTTGTGGT
>CAMLOZ010000030.1 GCA_946481625.1 uncultured Haloferula sp.
GGGCTCGCGCGGCGATGCGCTCGTGCAGGCGGATTGGCAGGTCGGAGAGGTGCTTCGCCTGTTGGATGAGCTCGAGCTCGCGCAAAACAGCATCGTCATCTTCTCCAGCGACAACGGACCGGTGATCGACGACGGCTACAAGGACCAGGCGGAGGAAAAGCTCGGCGGCCACAAGCCCGCCGGACCGTGGCGCGGTGGCAAGTATAGCATCCACGAAGGCGGCACCCGCGTGCCATTCTTGCTACGCTGGCCCGCGCGCGTGAAGCCCGGCAAGGCCAGCGCGGCGATGGTGAGCCAGATCGATTTCGCGGCCAGCTTCGCGAAGCTCACCGGGCGGGAAGCCAGCTTCCCCGATAGCGAGAATGTCCTGCCCGCATTGACGGGGGAATCCGACAAGGGTCGCGACCACGTGATCGAACACGCCAACCAACTCGCGATCCGCGCGGGCGACTGGAAGTTCATTCCCGGCAAGAAGGACCAGCCCGGCCAGCTCCACGACCTCTCGAAAGATCCCGGCGAAAGCAAGAACCTGGCCTCGGTGAATCCGGAAAAGAGAGACGAACTGAGAGCCCTGTTAGAAATAGCGCGCGGGAACTGAGGGAGCAATCGCTATCCCTTGCCGCCGCGCTGTTTCTTCTTCTCGAGACCCTCGAAGTGTACCCGGCGGGCTTCCTCCTTGCGCCTTTTCTCGCGTTGCCGGCAGTTCCGGCAACGCACGGCGACTTGTTCCATCTCGCCCTGCGCCACTTCATACCACCATTTCTGCTGACGACCGGTCCAGATCTCCACCTTCCCGCAGTCCCTGCAGGTGAACTCGTAGTCCAGATAGAAGCGTCCCTCGAAGGTGGGCTGACTGAATCCAAAGTGGCTTCGCGAATGCAGTTTCCCCCGATTGATTACTACCAGCCCGAGTTCCCGCGCCTGCCTCGATATCCTCCGCTCCTCTTCCGCCGGATCGGTCTCCTTCTTCGCCGATTTCCTGGCCCGCTTCGGACGCAGATGATCCCGTTGTCGCCGCTCGTGCTTCATCTCACAATCCCGCCGCGGCTTCCTGGAACGCCTTCCTCACCTCCGACCCGTCCGAGTTCGGAAAATCCGCCCGCTGCACCAGCATGATGTAAACGCGGCCCTTCACCGGATCGATCCATGCCTGCGTTCCATAAGCACCGCCGTGCCCGAAGCTGCCCGGTGATAGCGTCGCGGTCACCCCCTGCGGCTCGCGCACCACGCAGCAGCCGAGCCCCCAGCCATTGCCGGGAGTAAAGCCGGTCTTCAGGTCGCCGCTTTGCACCGTGGTCATCTGCTTCACGGATTCCTCCTTGAGATAGCGTCGGCCGTCGAGTTCGCCGCCACGCAGGATCATGCGCGCGAACTTGCCGTAGTCCTCCGCGGTCGAGAAGAGCCCGCCGTTCGCACGCGGATAGCGCTGCTTGCTGGTGATCGGCTTGTTACCAAGGAACATGAGCCCCGTCTTCTCCAGTTCCCCGGCCTCCGTACGCTTGTAGGAGGTGGCGATCCGCGGCGCCTGCTTCTCGTCCGGATAGAAAGTCGTGTCCTTCATCCCGAGCGGGCTGAAGAGATGCTTCTCCAGAAACTCCGGGAAAGCCTCCCCTGAAACGATCTCCACCACGCGCGCCGCGGTATTGATACCGGTCTGGCAGTACTCCCACTTGCTCCCCGGCTCGAACTTCACCGGCTTCGCCGCGATCAACGGCATGAGCGCCTCCAGGGTCGTAAGGTCTCCCGATTCCTGCGGCGAAACCTCGCTGAGCCCCGCACTGTGCGTCAGGCATTGCTTGATCGTCACGGTCACCGGCTTGCCCGAGGCGTCCTTCAGGTCCTTGAACGCGGGAATGTAGTTCGAAACCGGATCATCCACCGAGAGCTTCCCGGCCTCCTGCATCATCATCACCGCGGTGCCGGTCACCGGCTTGGTCATCGAGGCGATCCAGAACATCGCGTCCTTCGCCATCGGCGTCTTCTTCTCCAGATCGGAGAAACCGTTCGAGGCGGAAAAGATCACACCGTCCTTGTCCGCCACCAGCGTCACCGCGCCGGCGATCTCCTTCGCGGCCACCGCCTTGTCCATCGCCTCCACCACCGGTGGGACCACCAGGGCCGACGGCTCCGGTCCTTCCTCTCTGGCAGTGGCAAGGGAACCCGCGGCGATTCCTGAGACCGCGGAAAGAAGCAGAAGGCGTGAGACGGGTTTCATCGGTCGCACGCTAGGCGCGGCCCCGAAGGCAAAACAAGGGTCAAGCATGACACGTTCGGCACCGGCTGACACTCGCCCTATCTTTCAAGAAAGACTTTCATGGACCCCGCGTAGTCCCACTATGAAACGTCACTTGTTGCTCGCCTCCCTGCTTTTCCCCGCGCTCGCGGCCGCTGCTCCCGAGAAGGTTTTCAACGGTACCGGCCTCGAAGGGTGGAAGATCCAGGGCGCGGCCTACTGGTCCGTCGCCGATGGCGTGCTGAAGGGTGAAAGCGACGACAAGAAGCAGAACTCCGTGCTCTGGACCGAGAAGAACTACAAGGACTTCGCGGTGGAACTCGACTTCAGGTTCTCCGGCGACATCGATTCCGGGATCTTCCTCCGCCACGAAAACGATCAGATCCAGATCGGCACCTCCCGCTCGCTGAAGCGCGACCTGACCGCTTCACCCTACATCGGCTCGAAGCGCGGCTATCCCCAGGAGGCCAGCGGCGTGAAGGAATTGCTCAAGCCGGACGACTGGAACCACATGAAGATCGTCGCGAAGGGCAATACCTACACCGTCTCCCTGAACGGCAAGCAGGTGATCGAATACGTCTCCGACACCGCGAAGGAATCCGGCCCGGTAGGCCTGCAGATCCATCCCGGCGTGAAGATGAAGATCGAGTTCAAAAACGTGACCGTCGAGAGGCTGTAAGGCCAAGGAGGGGGTGCGTCCCGCGCCCCTCTTCTTCCGCCCCTTCCTCACTCTCCGTAGGCGCGGTGGTGACACCGCGGAACCTCGGGAGGGCGCAAAGCCAGGTGACCGTCGCTTCCGCGTTCTCACGAACGCGCCTACATTGAGAAGGGGCGCGGGACGCACCCCCCTCCTTGTCACGCCGGAGCGCCCTTCTCGATGATATCGAGGAAGCTCTGCGGTTCGAGCGAGGCCCCGCCGATCAGCGCACCGTCGATGTCCGGGCAGGCCATCAATTCCGCCGCATTGCCGGGCTTCACCGAGCCACCGTACTGGATCCGGATCTTCGCCGCGCTGTCCCCGCCGAATTGTTCGGCCACCAGGGAGCGGACGAACGCATGCGCCTCCTGCGCCTGCGCCGCCGTGGCGGTGACCCCCGTGCCGATCGCCCAGACGGGCTCGTAGGCGATCACGGTGTCGAGCAGGTCGCGCTCGGTCAGGCCCTTCAAACCGGCGCTGACCTGGGTGCGGAGCACCCTCTCCAGCCGGCCGGTCTCGCGCTCCTCGAGCGTCTCGCCGATGCAGAAGATCGGCTTCATGTTCAGCTCGCGGGCCTTGCGGACCTTGGCGTTGATGACCTCGTCGGTCTCGCCGTAGATCGCGCGCCGCTCGCTGTGGCCGAGGATCACGTAGTGGACGAAGAATTCCTTCAGCATCATCGCGCTGATCTCGCCGGTGTAGGCACCCGAGTCGAACTCCGAGCAATTCTGGGCGGCCAGCGCGATGCTGGTCACATTGCCCAGGATCTCGGCGGCCTTCGACAGCGAGACGAAGGGCGGCGCGATCACGATATCGCAGGGAAAGGTCCGGTTCTGGACCTTGGAGAGGAAGCTGCGGGCGAAATCCTCCGTCTCGGAGGGGCCCTTGTTCATCTTCCAGTTGGCGGCGAAGATCGGCTTGCGGAACATGTGGAATCGGATGGGTGCGGGATGAACAGCGGGAATCGGGCCAAGTCAAGCGTCGGACAGTGCCGCCACGCCGGGAAGCACCTTTCCTTCAAGCAATTCCAGCGAAGCACCGCCGCCGGTGGAGATGAAGGTCATGTTGTCGTCCAAGCCGTATTTGTTAACAGCAGTCACGGAATCGCCGCCGCCGACGATGGTCACGGCGTCGCTCTTGGCCATCGCCTCGGCCACCGCCTTGGTGCCCTTGCCGAAGCTGTCGATCTCGAACACGCCCATCGGGCCGTTCCAGATGATCGTCTTCGCCTTGGCGATTTCCTTCACGAATGCTTCGATCGCCTTGTCACCGATGTCGATGCCTTCCCAGCCGTCCGGCGTCTCGCCGCCTTCCTCATAGGCCCCGGTGCACTTGGTTTCGGCACCCTCCTTGAACTCCTGGGTAATGCGGGTATCGGCCGGCAGGAGGAACTCCACGCCCTTGCTCTTCGCCGTCACGAGAATCTCAAGCGCGAGGTCCAGCTTGTCAGCCTCCACTCGGCTGTTGCCGGTCTTGTAGCCCTGCGCCTTGCGGAAGGTATTGGCCATCGCGCCGCCGATCAGGAAGGCATCCGCCTTCTCCATCAGCTTCGAGATCACCTGGATCTTATCGGAAACCTTCGCGCCGCCCATGATCACGAGGAACGGGCGCTCGGGGTCCTGCAGCTTGCCGTCGAGGTATTCCAGCTCCCGCTCCATCAGGAAGCCCATCGCGCTCTTTCCGACGAAATGGGTCACACCTTCCGTGGAAGCGTGGGCGCGGTGGGCGGTGCCGAAGGCATCGTTCACGTAGATCTCCGCGCTGCCGGCAAGGGCTTCGGCGAAGTCGGGATCGTTCGCCTCTTCGGCGGGGTAAAAGCGGGTGTTCTCAAGCAGCAGCACTTGGCCGGGCTGAAGCGCGGCACGCAACGCCGCGGTATCGGCGTCGATGCAATCGGGGGCGAGCTTCACCTCCTGGCCGAGGATCTCCGCCAGGCGGGCCGCCGCGGGAGCGAGCGAGAATTTGGAGTCGTGGCCCTTGGGACGACCGAGGTGCGAGGCGAGCACCAGCTTGGCTCCGCCCGCGAGGAGGTGCTTGATGGAAGGCACCGCACCCTGGATGCGGGTGTCGTCGGTGATCGCGCCGTCTTCGAGGGGAACATTGAAGTCCACGCGCATCAGGACTTCTTTTCCATTCACATCGAGGTCGCGGATCGAAAGCTTGGCCATGGCGCGGGGTTGCCGCAGGACGCCTTGCAAGTCAAGCACCGCGTGGGACCGATCCTGCCAGCACCCCGGCATCCGCCGCGCTGTCCGGCACGGCCCCGGGACTCACCTCCACAGCCACCACACACACGTCGTCGTCGTGGTGGCGGCGCTTCTGGAAGGCGGCCACCTCGCAGATGACCTTGGCCGGCATCGCCGCCAGGGGGCCGTCCAGCGCCTCGTCGAAGGTGCTGACCAGCCGCTGGATGCCGAAGTCCTTGCCGGAGGGATTCTCCGCCTCCACCACCCCGTCGGTGTAGAGCAGGAACACGTCCCCCGCCCGGATCGGCGAGTTGGCGGTCTGGTACACCGTCTCCGGCATGAGCCCGAGCGCGGGCTGGCGCTGGGCCCCGCTCCACAGGAGCTGCGGGGGATTCCCCGTGCTGCGGCGGGCCCGCAAGGGGGCCGGATGCCCCGCCACCGCCCAGGTCGCCTTCGCCTCCCTGGTATCCAACACCAGGAAAAAAGCGGTCACGAAAAGCGTCTGGTGGCTGCGCTCGATCACCTCGAAGAGCTCGCGGTTCAGGATCCCGAGGAAGACCCCCGGGTCGTGCGCGGAAGCAACGTTGTTCCGGACCAGCGCGCGCAGGATCGCGGTGACCAGCGCCGAGCGCGCACCATGACCCATCACGTCCGCGATCAGCACCCCGGTGCGGTGCTCGTCCAGCTCCAGCAGGTCGAAGAAATCCCCGCCGACCGTCGAGGCCGGTTGATAGAAATGGGCGAAGCCGAGCCGCAGCGGGTCCTTCGCCAGATGAGGGGGCGTCTCCGGGAAGCTGGTGGGCATCAGAGCCGTCTGGAACTCCCGGGCCATCTCCAGCTCCTCCCGGATCAACGAGGTCTTCGCATCTACCTCCGCTTCCAGTTCACGGTGATAGCGCATCACCCGGTCGGTCATCGCGCCGAAATCCTCCGCCAGTTCCTGCACCTCGTCGCCCGTGCGGATCGACTGGATCCGATGCAGGTCCTCCTCCGCCGTCTTGCGCAGCGCGAAAGCCTCCCCCTCGGACATGCTGGAATCGTTCCGCAGATGAGCGGTCGCCGCCACCGAGCGGGCGGCTTGCCCCAGCGCGGAAATGGGCCGCAGGATCTTCCGGTTCACCAAGGCGTATCCCCCTAGCAAGCAGAGCCCGGTCGCGAGGCCGGCTCCCAGGCCGATCATCACCACCTGCCGTCTCAACGGTGCCACCACCGCCTCCTTGGGCGAGGAGAACAGGACATAGCCTTCCGGCTCGGAGCGGCGGCGATCGGCACCGCGCGACTCGATCGCAGCGAATCCGCTCATGCGCTCCTTGCCGCTCCCGGCACGGTTCAGGGTCCAGCCGTTCCGTGCCGCCCGGATCAAAAGCATCGCCTCCGCATCCAGCGAATTGCCCAGAGCCTCGTAGCCATTCGCGCCCGAGCGGGCGAGGATGCGGCTGTCCGGCAGCAGGATCTCGAGTTGGCCTCCGCCGTTGTCCTCGCGGGAAGTCCGGAGTTGCAGGAAGAGCGGCGTGACATCGAGCACCAGCTTCGCCACGCCCTTCAACTCGCCACGGCGGTGGATCGGCAGCACCAGATCGAGCGAGAAGACGCCCGCACTCTGGTCGAAATGCAGCGCATCCGTCCACATCCCGCTTTCCGGCAAGTTGCGCCCGACGGCCCACCACGCTTCGTCGGACTGGTCGTAATCGCTGGTCTTCCGGGACGCCGCGACCAGGCGACCCGTGGTATCGGCCACCAGCACCTCCGCCACCGCCTTGTGGGTGGCGGCGAAGCGCAGCAGACTGGTAGCGCCGGGGTTGCCCAGGATCTCCTGCAAGACCGGATCTTCCTCGCTCATCTGCGGCCAGCGGGCGTCGGTCGCCTCCAAATCCGGCACCGGGCCCGTAGCCGGCGCGGCAAGGTAATCGGGCAGGGCCGGATCGGCCGCCACCCAGCTCCAGAAATTCCCGGCCTGGAACTCCACCGCGCTCTCCAGCGAACGGGAAATCGCCCGCGCCTCCGCCTCGTGCAGACGCCCCTTGGTGGCGAGCAAATGCCGGAAGCCGAAGGTTTCCAGGACGATCAGGCCGACCGCAAAAGGAATCAAAGCCGCTATGGCCAAGGCCAAGGCGAATTTTCCCCGGAGTCCCATGCTGCGCAATCTCACCTCTGCCACACTAACCGCCGGTATCGCGGGTTTGCCAGAAGCTTTTCGGTCAAGGGGGATTGGCTGTCGCGCCAGCCGCTTTTCGCCTACGGGACCATCCCCTCCAGTCCCGACAAAACCAATACCGGCCGCTCCTCCGCATCGCTCCGATCCAGATCCACGACCACACGCAGCGACCAATCGTTGTGCTCGTCCGGGTCCACCAGAATCTGCTCCACCACCCACCGCCGCGGCTCCCCGTCATCAATCCGCGAGTGCTTCGCCGCCCGCGCCTCGGGATCGAGCCGGATCCTCCCGTGATCCGCAAAATACGCATCCAGCAATCCCTCGATCCGCCCGGCATTCCAAGCCGCCCCCCCGGCATCAGCCGGCTCCACCTGCGCGAGAATCTCCGCCACATTCTCCTGCGCGAAGGCCTTCACCAGGGTGAAGACCGCATTCCTCACCGCCCGCGTGAAAGCAGGCCGGTTGCGGGTGAACGCCACGTGCTTCCGCTGCTCCGGCGACTTCTCCGCCTCCGGCACGTAGTCGGGATTCTTCAGCTTCTCCCACTCGTCCAACAGGCTCGAGTCCACGCCGCGCAGGATGTCCCCCAGATACTCTTCCGCCTCGACCAATTCCTCGGTCTTCGCCATCGGCGGCACCGTCTGGGACAACACCTTGTAAACCTCCGAGAGATGCCGCAGCAGCACCGCCTCGCTCCGTTCCAGACCGTAGGTCTTCACGTAGTCCTCGAAGGACTGCCAGTGCTCGAACATCTCGCGCGCGATCGACTTCGGCCGCACCACCGCCTCCTTCATCCACGGCCGCTCGGCGACGAACGCGTTGTAGGTGTCGTAGATGAAATCCTTCCCCGGCTTCGGCCACTCGACTTCTTCGAGGCGGGCCATCCGCTCCTCGTATTCCACCCCTTCGTTCTTCAACTGCCCGATCAACTCGCCCTTCAGCAGGTCCACCTGACGACGCAGGATCACCTCCGGATTCTCCAGGATCGCCTCCACCAGCGAGATCACGTTCAGCGCGTAATCCGGCGACTCCCGGTCGAACTGCGGGATCGCATCCAGCAGGTAGAGCCCGAGCGCCTGGTTCATCGAGAAGTCCTCCTGCAACTCCACGTTCAGCGCCACCTTCACCGCGCCGCGACGTTCGGCACGCGGGATGATCCGCAGGATATTCCCCTCCACCAACCCGCGGAAAATCTGGAAGGCCCGCTTCTTGTGCGCCTTCTTCTTCGCGGGCGTTTCATGGCTCGTCCCGATGATCTTCCTCAGCGCCTCGCAGCCGTCCTCGTGCTCGCGGCTCAGGACGTTGAGCAGCATCGAATGCCGGACCTGGAAACTCGACACCAGCTTCTCCGGCGGAGCATCGATCAAGCGCCGGTAAGCCTTCTCGTCCCAGTTGACGAATCCCTTCTCCGGCGGCTTGCGCTTCACGAAGCTCTTCTTGCCGGAAGACGCCGCCTTCTTCTCCAGCCGCAGGTTTTCGATCACGTGCTCCGGCGCCTGGCAGACCACATAGCCGATGTGATCGAACCCCCGCCGTCCGGCGCGCCCGCAGATCTGCTTGAAGTCCCGCACCGCCAGCGTCTTAGTACTACTACCGTCGTACTTGAAAAGCTGCGTGAAAAGCACCGTCCGGATCGGCACGTTCACCCCCACCCCCAGCGTATCCGTACCGCAGATCACCTTCAGCAGCCCGCGCTGCGCCAGCTTCTCCACCAGAATCCGGTACTTCGGCAGCAGCCCGGCGTGATGAATCCCTATCCCATGCCTCAGCAGCTTGGAGACCTCCTTGCCGTAGGGGCTGCGGAAGTTCGCATTGTGGAGCACCTCGGCGATCCTCTGCTTTTCCTCCTTGGTGCAGAAGTTCGAGCTGGTCAGGTTCTGCGCCGTCTGCGCGCAGGCGAGCTGCGTGAAGTGAACCAGATACACCGGCGCACGGTCCTGCTCCACCAGCTCCGCAACCTTCTCCTCGAGCGGCGTCTCGCTGTAATCGAACTCCAGCGGCACCGGGCGCTGCTCCGACTTCACGAGCGTGGTCGGCACACCGGTCAGCTTCGTCAGTGTCTCCTCAAAGAAGGCCGTCTCGCCCAAGGTGGCGGACATCAGCAAAAACCTCGCCTGCGGCAGGGTCAGCAGCGGCACCTGCCAGGCGAAGCCCCGCGACGCGTCCGAGTAGTAGTGGAACTCGTCCATGATCACGTCGTCCACCTGCGCCCGCCCGCCCTCGCGTAGCGCGAGATTCGCCAGGATCTCCGCCGTGCAGCAGATCACCGGTGCCTCCGGGTTCACCGTCGCGTCGCCCGTGATCATCCCGACCTTTTCCGGCCCGAAGACATGGCACAGCGAAAGGAACTTCTCGTTCGCCAGCGCCTTGATCGGGACGGTGTAGTAGGAACGCCGGTTCTGGCAGATCGCCTTGAAGTGCAGCGCCAGCGCCACCAGCGATTTCCCCGAGCCGGTCGGCGTGTTCAGGATCACGTTGTTCCCGGCGAAAAGCTCGAGGATCGCCTGCTCCTGGTGATCGTATGGCTCGACTTCCGTCTCGATCAGGTAATCGAGGAAAACGCTCAAGATCTCGTCGTTCGAGGTCGGATTCGAGAGCTTGGCGGGATCGAGGTGGATCATCGGGCGCGCGGACGATGGGGGCGCGGCGGGGAAAAGGGAAGAAAGACCCCGCATCCGCAAAAACACGCAGACATGTCACGGTTCTCGGATTGGCGGGATGGCCCGTTTGATGCTTGGGTCGCGCGTGTTTTCCCGTATCGCCGCGCTTGCCGCCACCTGTCTCGGGCTCTTCGCCCCGGCAACGCTCGCGGACGAGGTCGTCCGCATCATGGCGGCAAACACCTCCAGCGGCAACAACCAGTCCTACGATCCGGGCCACGGCAACCGCATCTTCCGGGGACTCGATCCGGACATCGCGCTCGTCCAGGAGATGAACGTGACCCTGAACGGATCCAAAAACAGTGCCACCACCTACCGCCAGTGGGTAAACGAGAATTTCGGCACCGCCTTCCACTATCACGTCGAAACCGGGAAGAGCATTCCGAACGGCATCGTCAGCCGCTATCCATTCCTCGCCACCGGCGTCTGGGAAGACGACGAAATGCCCGACCGGGAATTCGTCTGGGCGCGCATCGACCTGCCCGGCGACAAGAATCTCCTCGCGGTCAGCGTGCACCTCAGTTCCGGCGGCGGCTCGAGCGTACGGAATGCCCAGGCCACCGACCTGCGCGCCCTGATCCAGGCCAACAAGCAAGCCACCGACCACGTCGTGATCGGTGGCGACTTCAACACCGATAGCCGGAGCGAAAGCTGCTTGAGCACCCTTTCCTCCGTCGTCGTAACCGCCAGCCCATGGCCCGTCGATCAGAACGGCGTGGGCGACACCAACGCCAGCCGGGCGAAACCCTATGACTGGGTCGCTCCCGGCTCCTCGCTCGCGGCGCTGTCCACGCCGCTGGTCGTCGGCGCAAACTCCTTCGCCAACGGTCTCGTCTTCGACAGCCGGGTCTACAACCCTCTCTCCGCGGTCTCTCCCGTGGAGGAAGACGATAGCGGTGCCACCAACATGCAGCACATGGCCGTGATGCGGGCCTTCCTCCTCCCGACCAATGACCCGCCGGTCATCGCCCAGGGAACATCGGTTTCCGTTACCCTTTCGGCAAACAACAGCCCGACCGCCTTCAGCCGCAGCCTCAATGCCGCCGATCCCGAGGGCGATCCGCTCACCTGGTCGATCCAGACCCAGGCCTCCCACGGCACTGCCGGCATCGTCGCCCCGGCCGGCGGCACCAGCGTGAATCTCAGCTACCAGCCCGCAGCCAATTACACCGGCAGCGATTCCTTCGTCGTGACCGTCTCCGATGGTCACGGTGGCAGCGACTCCATCCTGGTGAATCTCACCATTCAGGAACCGCCGAATACCGAACCCGTCATCGCCGGCTCCGAAACCCGCAGCCTCGTCATCTCGCAGAACGGCTACCCCGCCTCCTTCCAGTTGACGCTCGATGCCGAAGACAGCGACCTCGACCCCCTCGCTTGGTCGGTCTCTACACCTGCCGCAAATGGCACCGCGGGCGTCGAAGCCACAGGCGGCCACGCCGTCATCTCCTACCAACCGGCAAGCGGCTTCACCGGTAACGACAGCTTCACGGTGCAAGTCTCCGACGGCCGCGGCGGCACCGATACCGTCGCCGTGCAAGTCTCCGTCGCGGCCGCCTCCGCCTTGGACAGATGGATCTACGCCGCCTTCCAACCCCTCGATCCCGAAACCGAAGCCACCCTCTGGGGCGAGTCCGCGGATCCCGATCAAGACGGCCACAGCAACCTGGAAGAGTTCGCCCTCGGCCTCGACCCGAATGTCCCCGATGCCGCTCCCAATCTCCTACGCTGCTCCGTCGGCGGGGACCTCCGCCCCATTCTCACCTTCAAGATGCGAATGGATGGCAACGAGCCCGCGCTCGCCTATACCCTGCGGGTCTCCGGAGATCCCGCCTCGGGATGGGCTCCGCTCTTGCCAGCGAACTTCATTATCCTAAGCGATACCGATCTCGGAGACGGTTTCACCGAACGCCGTGTCCGCATCGAGACCTCCCCCGACCTTTCGCGACTCTTCTTCCAACTCGGCTACGAACGGCACGCGACGCCGTAAGGCCCCCTGGTTACCAAGACTCCGGAGAGATATCCCTGCCTAACGGAATGCCACGAAATACCCGCGCTTCTTCGCCTGCCGGCGGATCCGCCGCTTCGAGCCCAGCGGCCTCAACAAGCGACGGTTCATGATCCGCGAGGCGTAGAGCCAGTCGCGGATACCATCGATCAACCCGAGCGGCACCTTGCCCTCCTTCATCCGTTGCGGGATGTCATAGCCGAGGCTGCGGAAGAATTCCGCCCGCTCGCCGGTGAAATACTTCTTCACCCACTTCTCGCGGTACCAGTTGCGGATGCCGCGCTCCCATTCGGAAATGCTGTCGGGCGAGACCTTCGAATACTTCTTCACTCCCGTCGGATCCCCGAGCTTGCCGTCGTTGCCCTTTGCGAGTTCGCGCCCGGCGACGTCGCTCAAGGTCGGGATACCCAAATAGCCACCCAGCGCGGCGAGCTCCTTTTCCGGATTCGCCGCCAGATCCTCGTACTTCACCTGGTGAACCCGCGGGCCATGCTTTTCGCAAATCGACCGGAGTTGGTCGATGCCATGGTAGAGATCGAGATCGAAGGAATGCGGCTCCCAGCGTCCCGCGCGGAAGGTCGTGCTCATCGAGTTCATCACCGCGATCGGGTGACGCCACAGCACGATGAACTTCGCCTCGGGGAAAAGCTCCACAAGCTCCTCCGCGATCAGACTGTAGCGCGGCGTCTTGTCGATGAAGAAGGGAAACTCCCCCGCGAGCCCGTTGTAGATCGAAACGGCGAGGTCATGGACCCCCTTCCGGTAGCAATCGTCGAAACCACCCCATGCCTTCCGCATGTCCTCCAGGGCCGTCTCCACCAAAGCCTCCGAATACGTCGAAGCGCGCAGGATCGGATCCCCGCCCAGACCGAGGAAACGGAGCAAAAAGCTGGGTTCGCCGACCG
>CAMLOZ010000031.1 GCA_946481625.1 uncultured Haloferula sp.
CGCTGGGGAGGTCCTGCCTCCTACCTTCCCCTTTTGCATGAGATCGAGGCAGAGTTTGGCCCTGTGACGATCGACGACGACTGGGAGCATCGAGTATTGCCACCCGTTCAGTTTTCACTGCATTCCGGCACTGCACTCGTGGATGCTTACCAATTACAAGAGGGGTTGCCCTCAATCGGTGTCTTTCTTCACGAGTCTGCGTCGTGCTTTCAGACTGTCGCTTTCTATACTCAGATTGAGCGCCTCGTCCGATTCTCGGTCGCCAACCGCGAAATGCTCGCGGTCAACTGGCGCAAGTGCTACGACGACGAAATCCATGACGAGATCGATGCCTTCATCTCGTCACAAGCGAAGAATCCCGATGAACGTATTGCGGCAAAGTGGCGTTCACTCCTCCGGTTTCGTAACTTGGCTCCGAGCCGCTAATCAGTGAGACCGTCGCCTAACTATGCGCTGTAGCGAACCGGCCATCGCGTCACTGTTGCCATCGTGGCGTCCCGCGAACCGGGTCGCTGAGCTTGGGTCGTTCGGCAAGGAGGGGAACAAGCGCGCGCGACGGCGGTTTTTCCCTGGGAGCGAGTGTTTCGCGTCGGCAAATCAGCGAAATTCCCGGCCAGAGATCGCGTGCCGAACGAGGCCGGATTCGACAGAAGCCCCATTCCCTGCTATTGCTCCCCGCGATGTACATTTTGTCCTGTGAGCCCGCCACCTGCGCCATCCCCGAGTGGCACAAGGAGTTGTTCCGGGGCTATGAAGAGGTCGTCACCTCCACGGAAGGCTGGGCACCGGGTTCCCTGAATCTCGCTCAGGCTTTCGCCACCAAGCTCCGCACGCTCCTCGCCCACGGCGATATCACCCGCCTCCTCATCGACTTCTCGAAGCGGCCCGGCGATCCCGAGCGCTTCAGCCGCTTCGGCACGAAGCTCACCGACGACCACAAGCGCCGCCTCGACGAGCGCCATCACCTCGCCCACATCAAGCTGCTCAAGCACCGCATCGAGGAAGAGATCCGCAAGGAAGGGAAGGCCATTCACCTCTCCTTCCGCACCGACCATCGTCCCGACATGTCCACCGTCGAGTTGGTCCAGGATATTTCCCGCGACCTTGAGACCGGCCTCGTCCGCCGCTGGGCGGAGGCCCTGCGCAGCGCAGCGCCGGAACTCCGCTTCGCCGTGGTCACGGACCCCACCTACGGCCTTTCCGCGGAACTCAGGGAACATTTCCCGGAAAACTTCGGCTCCGTCTCGGTGATCGCGAACCAGACCAGCTTCCTGGAGGGCAAGCCCATGCGCTGGGACCAGCTCAAGAAGCTCCTCCTGGATACGATGCCGCAGCCCTGAAATGGCCGGACCCGCGGTTTGGGGGAATCCCCCACAAAAAATCCGTGCCTGCGCCGGTCGATTCGCTTCAATACCCCGCAAGCGAAGTCTCTTCTCCTCCGTTTTTCCTGCCTCACGATGTCCAGTCCCGTTCAGATCCTTCACGCCGAACGCCTTCCTTCCAGCGGTTGCCTCGTCATCCCCGGCCGAATCAGCCTCAACGAGATACCTCATCTGGAAAAGCTCTTCGCGGGGCGAAAGATCACCTGGTTCATCGAGGAGCACTCGAAGCTGGAGCCCGCCATCCAGACGCATTTGGAGAAATCCGGCTCGGGAGCCCTGTTTTCGGAGGACGAACCCTCTCCCGCCGCCGCGGGAGAAGAGCTGAAACCGCTGCTCGCAGGCGGCGGAGTGCTGATCTTCGTGCCCGGCAAGTCCTCGGCCCGGAACGCCATGCCCTGCCACATTCCCGGGAAGACCCTCCGGACCCTCTGCTCCTTCGGCCTGCCGGTCCTTCCCGTCATGGTTGACTACCCGCGCGAGGCGAGCCTGAGTATCGAGAGAGCCGGTTCCATGCCCCATGCGGTCATCGGCATCGGCAAGGAGATTCCCGCCGCGGAGGCCAGCCCCGCCCTCTACCGGGAGCGCCTCCACGAAATGGTGGAGGAGTCTTTCTCGCGCCGGCCCCTGCTCAAAACCTCGCTCGCCACCGCGCTGCTCCAGGGTCTCAAAAAGCACAGCCGGAACAAGGTCCACGACGGGTCCGACGATTCGACCATCGGCTTCGACCGCATCCTCGGCGCGGCCTTGGTCTTCTCGAAGTACATCCGGGAATCCACCGACAACGCGCGCATCGGCATCATCCTGCCGCCGGGCAAGGCCGGGCTCATCGCGAACCTCGCCGCCCTCTTCGCCGGCAAGACACCGGTAAACTTCAACTTCACCGCCGGCCACGAGGCAATCCGCTCGGCCATGCGCCAGTCCGGACTGGACCGCTACATCACGGCCGATCCCTTCGTCCGGAAGGTCGCCTCCTTCCCTTGGCCGCCGAACCGCGACCTCATCTTCATCGAGCGTGTTCTGCCTTCGCTGAAGAAAAAGATCATCGCCTGGACCATCCTCGGCAAGCTGCTGCCCGCCTCGGTCCTAGCCCCGATGTTCCGCATCGGCAAAAAACGCGATAAGGACGAGGCGATCCTGCTCTTCACCTCCGGCTCCTCCGGCGAGCCGAAGGGCGTGCCGCTCACCCACCGCAACGTGCTCGGCAATGTTTGCCAGTTCGGCACCCGCCTCGACCTGGAGCCCGGTGCCGCGATCCTCGGTTGCCTACCGCTCTTCCACTCCTTCGGTTGCACCGTGACCCTGTGGTATCCCATCATCGAAGGGATCGACCTCGTCACCTATCCGAACCCCCTCGAAACCAAGCGCCTTGCCGAACTGATCGCCCAGCGCGGCGTGAACGTCCTCCTCGCCACCCCGACCTTCCTCCGCGGCTACATGAAGCGCGTCGAGCCCGAGCAATTGCGCTCGCTGCAGCTCGTCGTGACCGGGGCCGAAAAGCTGCCGGACAATCTCGCCGAGGCTTTCCAGGACCGCTTCGGTATCCCGCCGCAGGAAGGCTACGGCCTCACCGAAACCTCTCCGGCGACCAACGTGAACCTGCCGGAATTTCCCGCCCCTGCGGACACCAGGGTCATCCCTTCTTCCCGCCGCGGCTCCGTGGGCCATCTCCTTCCCGGGATCGCCTTCCGCATGACCGATCCCGCGACCGAAAAGCCGGTTCCCGGCGACAGGCAGGGCGTGATCTGGCTGAAGGGCGCGAACATCTTCCCCGGCTACCTGAACAACCCGAAGAAGTCCGCCGAGGTACTGACCAACGACGGCTGGTTCCGCACCGGCGACGTCGGACGGATTGATGACGATGGCTTTCTCTATATCGAGGGCCGCATTTCCCGTTTCTCGAAGATCGCCGGCGAAATGGTCCCCCACGAAACGGTGGAAGCCGCCGTCAACAAGGCCCTCGGCCTCGATGCCGAGGCCGAGCGGAAAATCGCCATCGTCGGCATCCCGGATGCCCAGAAGGGCGAAGCGATCATCCTGCTCTCCACCATCGCCGGCCCGGCCTTGGAACAGGAGTGCATCGACCTCCGCTACAAACTCATGGACGCGGGCTTCCCGTCCCTCTGGTGCCCGAAGGCCATCGTCCCCGTCCCCGAGATCCCCGTGCTCGCCTCCGGCAAGCTCGACCTCAAAGGCTGCGAGGAACTCGCCATGCGCTAACCCACCCGTGCAGCCCGCCACCAAGGGTTCGTAGCCCCGCCTTCAGGCGGCTGCCTTTCCCTGGACTTAGCGGAAGCACGCTGATGCTTGCAGCAGGGCAAATCCCCGGGACTATGCCGTGAAGTTTGACGGGAGCTTCTCCCCTACCTCACCACCACCTCCCCCTTCAACTCGCTCCAGATCCACACCGCATCCCCGCCTCGCTCCTCGCGCCTCTCCCAGGTGAACCAACCGTAAGTCTCGCTCCACAGGAAATCATAAGTGCACATGCGCCTCACCATCTTCCCGTTCTCGGGCACTGGATGGATGGCCACCACCCGCCGGGCATGCTTCGCCTCGAAGGGCCCCTCCTTGACCGTCCCTTCGATGATCGACGCGATCACGACCTGCTCCTGACGCCCCTCGATCTGCAGGTTGATCAGCTTCGCCGCCGGTTCCACGAAAAGCTGCGGCGGCTCGACGGCAAATGCGGCCCCAGCCGTCAGCACGACGGCCCCGATGATCCAACGGAAGGTGTTCATCTTCCTGTAAACGCCGCCGCCTCCTCGCCTATTCACCAGATTAAACACGGAGATTGCAAAAGGACCGGGATCGGCCTTGCCGCACCCAGTCCCGCTGCAACAATCTCCTCTAGACCGCGTTTACCGCTCTCTAACCATGAAACCGTTCTTCCGCACCGCTGCCATCGCCGCACTGCTGCTCTCCTCCGCCTCGGGCCAGGAAGAGAAGTGGACCTCCATCTTCAACGGCAAGGACCTCGACGGCTGGACGCCGAAGATCCGCGGCTTCGCCCTCGGGGAGGACCCGAAGAAGACCTTCATCGTCGAGGACGGCGCGATCAAGGTGAGCTACGCGAACTACCCGGAGTGGGGCGAGGCCTACGGCCACCTCTACTACAAGGCCAAGCTTTCGAACTACAAGATCCGCCTCGAATACCGCTTCATGGGCGACCAGGTGAAAGGTGGCCCCGCCTGGGCGACCCAGAACTCGGGGATCATGCTCCACTCCCAGGACCCGAAAACCATGGGCAAGGACCAGGATTTCCCCTGCTCCCTGGAATTTCAGCTACTCGGTTCCGGAAATAGCGTGAAAAGCACCGGAAACCTCTGCACCCCAGGAACCTACATCACACTCGATGGAAAGGTAAACAAGACCCATTGCAACTACTGCAAAGAACCAACCCGCAAGGTTGGAGAGTGGGTCAAAGCCGAAGCCGAAGTCCGCGGCGGCAAGCTCGTGAAGCACCTCATTGATGGCAAAATCGTGATGGAATACACCGACCTCAAGCTCGACCCCGCCGACGGCAACGCCAAGCCGCTGATCGAAGCCTCCGGCAGCGAGGATCTGACCGAGGGCTACATCAGCCTCCAATCCGAGAGCCATCCGGTCGAATTCAAGAACATCGAAGTGATGGAGCTCAAGCCATGATCGACCGCATCCTCGCCAAACGCATCGTCCCCGTCGTCGTCCTCGACCGCGCCGAATCGGCCGAACCCCTCGCGGAAGCATTGCTGGCCGGCGGACTCGACATCATGGAGATCACCTTCCGGACCGCCGCCGCCGAAGAGTCGATCCGCCGGATCGCCGCCCGCTTTCCCGAGATCCTTCTCGGTGCCGGCACCCTGCTGGACGACGATCAGGTTTCCCGCGCCAAGGACGCCGGTGCCGTGTTCGGCCTCGCCCCCGGTCTGAACCGCCGCACCGTCGCCAAAGCCGCCGAAGTTGGTCTCCGGTTCTCTCCGGGAGTCATGACCCCCGGAGAGGTCGAGGAAGCGCTCTCCCTCGGCTGCAAGCTGCTCAAGTTCTTCCCTGCCGAAGCAGCGGGCGGCACGGCGATGCTGAGGTCGCTGGCCGGCCCCTACGGCCACACCGGCGTCAAGTTCATCCCCACGGGCGGCGTCACCTCCGGCAACCTCGCCGATTACCTGAAAGTCCCCGTTGTCGCTGCCATCGGCGGCTCCTGGATGGTGGACAAGCAGCTCGTGAACGAAGGCAAGTGGGAGGAAATCACCCGCCTGACCCGCGAGGCGCTCGCCGCCGCGGCAGCGGTCCGCTAGAAGATAGGAATGATCGCGGGAATCGAACTCGGGGGGAGCAAGATCGTCGTCGCCACCGGCACTGCCGACGGCGAGGTCCACGAGGAATGGCGGTTCCCGACCACCACCCCGCTCGAGACTTTCCAACGCGCCATCGCATGGATCGCCGAGCGCGGCACGCCGGAAGCCGTGGGCATCGCCGCCTTCGGCCCGGTGGGCGTGGTGCCCGGACGACCCGAGTATGGCAAACTCCTCGCCACGCCGAAGCCCGGCTGGGCGGATTTCCCGATCATCGGCACGCTCCACTCCGCCTTCCCGGCTGCCCGGCTCACCCTCGAAACGGACGTCAATGCCGCCGCTCTCGCGGAGGCCCGGCTTGGGTCGGCCCGTGGTTTGGATGACATCGCCTACATCACCATCGGCACCGGCATCGGAGCGGGAATCCTATCCGGCGGCCGTCTGATCCACGGAGCTCTCCATTCGGAATTCGGCCACATCAAGGTTCCTCGCGCACCGCATGACACTTTTCCGGGTGCCTGTTCCTTTCATGGCGATTGCCTCGAAGGACTGGCCAGCGGACCTTCCATCGCCGGGCGTTGGGGCCGCCCGGCAGCGGAACTCCCATCCGACCACCCGGCATGGGACACGGAAACGTGGTACCTCGCCCATGGGATCCTCTCCCTGCTCGGGATCGCGTCGCCCGCCCGGGTCATCGTCGGCGGAGGCGTTTCCCAAGCCGCGGACTTTCACGCCAGAACCGAGAACCTGCTGGTGTCGATTGCGGCCGGCTATTTCTCCCCGCTCTCATCCCCGCCCTACGTCGTCCCGCCGCTCTTGGGACAACAGGCGGGGATCAAGGGTGCCCTGTTGCTGACAGGGACATGAGCCCGCTCTCAATCGTCCTTGTCGTATTCGTTCTCGTCATCGCCGCGCTCCTCGAGAACGCGCCGCCGGGCTTCCAGCTCCGCTTGCATCTCGGCGATTCCCGGCGATCCGGCCCGGCTGGAGGCCCAATCTTCCGCTCGCTGGAGATCGGCCGGATTCATTCCTTGGACTGCGGCGACAAGGAGCGAACCTTGCGGAAGATCGGGCTTCCGTTCCTCCATGCTCATTGCCCACTCCAAGGCGAAGACGGGATCGGCTTTTCCTTTTCCGGCGGAAACTTGCGCCAGTGTCCCTGCATCAACGTAGGGCTGATCCAGATGCTCCTCCACCAGTTGGGCCGCCCTCTCCCCGCTTGAGCCGGCGGAATCGCCGAGCAAGGACTGGAAGATGCCCTTTAAATATGCAGTGTCACCGGTTACCGCCCGGCTACCGAACTGCCGGAGGAGGTCCGAACCGGATTCGATGGTGCCGGTCTCGCGGATGCGCTCCCCCATGGTTCTCCCGGCGGCCTGCCGCAGGTGTTCCGGTAGCTCGGCAACTCGATTGAAAGCGTTTTCCGAATCATAGGAGCCTGACACGGCAATGGCGGATAGGGCGATCTGGTCACGGAATTTTCCCGCGGGCAAGGCATCGAGCCACTTGTCCGCCGCATAGGGGTCGGACTGCAGCCAGCCCTCGAACCGCCGCCGGAGCAGGTCCAGAGATTCGAGATCCGCAGCACTCCCTGCGTGTCCCGCAAGCACTTCGGCACCCTTGAGTTGTCCAAGCCGGTAATTGAGCAGGGCCTCCTCTGCCGGCAGGCTGATCCCCGTGGCCTTGAGCTTTTCCCAGGCTATCGCCACATCCCCGATGCTCTCCTCGTCGCAGACCGCGAGCAGCTTGAGAAAGCCGGCCATGCGTTGGAGGGGGTCCGTTTGGCCGAGCGAGCCTGCGACCCGGCTTTCAAGGGTGGAACGGTCTTCCCGGGTTCGGAGCGACCGCCGGGCCATGACCCGATGATCCGGCTTGGAGCCCTGCGTTTCGCGGGCCACCGGCGGGCGGTCATGGCCGCCCGCCTCCGGAGGGGTCGACTGGTCTCCGCGCATCACCCCCCAAGCGACCGCACCAAGCAAGGCAGCCCCCCAACCAATACGCTCCATCACCTTCATGATAAATATATCAATATGCGCAACATCCGGAATCCATAAGACTTCAACGTGCCATTTTCGCCCCATCAATCGTGACATAGGGACACTCAAGAATTGCATGTTGCATCACGGCAACAATCACGTCACGGAAGGCGCCTTTTTCATATGTCGAACCCGCTACCTAGTAAAGTTTGTGCATCCTCGCCCCGGATCGTACCTGACACCACCTTCGACCAAAGGTCCACCTTAACAAGAAACCGACTTATGACCCCCAGATCCGCCCTCGTCCTTGCCGCGGCATTTGCCGCCCTCGCCTCCGCCGCCGACGCTGCCATGGTCGCCCGATACAGCTCGGCCTTCGTCACCCCCGGTTCGGACATCATTCCGGCGGCGGACTTCGCCGACCATGTGACGGCCTCCGATTTCTCCCCTTCCATCGAAGAGATCGACCGGATCGGAGGCGGGACAAACTACGACGGCTGGAGCGCCAGCGTGGACATCAACCGCTACGTCGGTTTCCGGGTTTCCGCGGAGCCCGGCTACGAACTCACCCTGACGGATTTCACCTTCCGCACGGGGGCCACCGTATCCCCGCCCGTGGGATCCTATGTGTGGGGCATGCGGGTGGACAGCGGCTCGGGCTTCGGCACCTGGTCCTTCGGACACACCTACACCGATGCGGACGCCGACTTCAGCTTGGTCGGCCCCGGCAATGTCAAAACCTGGGACTTTGCGGACTTCACCACCACGGGCGCGGTGGAGTTCGGCCTCTTCGCCACCGCCTCCGATGGCAGCCACGTGGTCGAGGCACTACGCACCAACATCCTGAACGGGAGCGTGACCCCGGTTCCGGAGCCCTCCGCCGCCTTCCTCGGGCTCGCCGGCGCCCTCGCCCTCTTCCGTCGCCGCCGCTGACAACTCACCGCCATGAAAAGCCGCATGCCGACTCTTTCCCTTCTCGCCGCGGCCCTCCCGGCCGCGGCGGTGGAGCCACTCAACCGCTACACCAGCATCACCACTCACACCATCGATGTCTCCGAGGCTTCGGGAGTCGGCTACAATTGGGATACCAAAACGCTCTTCACCATCGGGGACGAAGCCACTGCCCTGGTCGAACTGAGCAAGACCGGCACGACGCTTGGCAGCATGGATTTCGACTACAACCGCACCCCGCGCGAAGCGAGGGCGATCGATGACGCCGAGGGGGTGGCGTATCTGGGAAACAACACCTTCATGATTTCCGACGAGCGGCGCAACCAAGGGGTGGTAACCCTCTACGGGAAAGGAGCATTCCGGACACTTCAGGATCTTGCACCCACCACGTACGCCTTCGGTCCCTATGATGGGAATACCGGCCTGGAAGGCGTCTGCCACGACCCGATCGACAACGCCTTCTGGGGCGTGAAGGAGTCGGGCCCCGTCAGGATCTATAAGATGACCGGTGTCACAACCGGCAGTCCGGTGGTGACCCAGCCGATCATCACCAAATACATCTCCCGGCTTCAGACCATCCTGGGTGTCGCCCAGCTTTCCGACATCTACGCGCTCTCGGCCTGTCCGGCCTTCAACAATAGCCCGCGCAGACCGAACCTCCTGCTCCTCGCCCGCGAAAGCAACTTGATCGTCGAGATCAACCGGACCGGCGAGATCGTGGACTCCGTGAGTATCGCCGCCATCGGCCGACACACGGTGGAAGGCATGGTAATGGACGAAACGGGGATCCTTTACCTTGTCTCGGAAGGAAGCGCCACGGAGCCCCCCGAATCGCCGCTCAAGAACTCGGCCCTGCACGTGGTGACGTCGCCCGCCCCGCCATTCAACATCCGATCCCAAGACTACACTTTCACCGGCGGGCAGACCACGGTGGAACTGACCTGGGACTCCATCCCGGGTGCGAGTTACCGGATCGAATACAGCACGGGAACGGGCGACTGGCAGGACGCGAGCGACATCCATCTGGCGAGCGGCACAACCACCACCGGAACCACCTACCCCCTTCCCGATTCCGGCAAGGGATTCTTCCGGGTGAAGAAGCTCGAGCCCTGATACGCCGCCGGAATTGATAGGGCCCGGTGCCGGAAAAGCCCGTGTTCCATTGAAAAGCAACCGCCGCCCGGGAAGTTTCCCGGACGGCGGCGGCATGATGCATGATTCCCTGCGCGGGACCTTCCGCTTACAATCAGTTGGGATACACGCCCGGGCTTCCGATCGGACCGGAAGCGCCGGAAACGCCGGCCTTCCAAGCATTGCCGTTCGGCGTACCGCCGGCACCGCTGCCCGAGAGCACCCAGGTGGAGAAGTTGTTGGCACCCACCGAACCCGGCTTGGCGCTGATGTCCTCGCTGCGCACGCCATCGACGGAGCCGGAGCCCTGGTCGTTGTAGGTCAGGCGGTCCTCCTGGTCGGTGTCTCCATCGCTCGCACCGTTCGGGTAGATGTTGACCTCGTCGCTGCGGCCAAGGTTGGCGGCGTTGTTCTCGACGATGTTCGCGGCTGCCAGGGCCGTTTCGCCCGGCTCGGTGTACCACGCTTGGATGAAGATCGCGTCGCTCACTTCGGTGATGATGGCGACCTCACCGGCATCCAGCGTGCCGATGCCGGAGAGCGAGGTCTCACCGATGGTGCGGGAGTTGTCGGAGAAGCTCCAGCCACTCATATTCTGGGAAGCGTCGCCGATGTTCGTGATTTCCACGAACTCGCCGAAAAGACCGGTGTACATGACCTCGGTGATACGGACTTGCGGAGCCGCCTGGGCGGCAACGGTAACGGCGGCGAGGGCCGCAAGGGTAGTGACGATGTTTTTCATTGGTATGCATTGCGACGGGTTGCTGTCGCGCCGCAATCCATACAATCCAACTTCATAACTCCTACCACATAATAGAAACACAATCGTTTTCAAAAATCATCTATATGACTGACCCCCACACCGTGGAACACGGGCCCGCAATTCCAGTCAGATCACCCGTGAAATCCTCAACTCCAACCCGACATCCCGCACCCGGCAGGAAAAATTCCAAGTCGTGGAACAAGCCGCGGCACATCGCCGCCGCCGATCTGCCGGGACCATTCCAATGGCGATGGCTTCCTCCCTGTCAGCCCGCACGCTTGCAGGGACAAGATCCGCCGACCGCGGAGCGACAATCACCCTCCTCCTCGTCGTCTTCCGCAGGCGGCGGATGCAAGGCGTGCCGAGGCTCGCAGGATAGGGCCAACAGTCGCTCGAAAAGATCCGACGCCAGCTTCCACGATTTTCCCCAGGATGGCTCCGGATTCCTCGCCACGAGAAGCGCCACCCTTGAGGAAACCCCCATCCTGAGATTCGAGGAGATCCATTCGGTGGAGACCGTCGTACGCAAGCGGATCGCCCGGCCAATCGCCCTCTTGCGCCAATCGTTCCTCCGGAGCCCTTCGAGACATTCGTAGGTCAAACCGCCGAGACAGAGCCCTGCCTTGAGAAGCCGCTGTGCCATTTCGGCCCCGTGGCTGCGCGCGCCAGGCGGAGGCGGGGCAACGGCGCCCTTCCGCTTGGAAAGCAGTTCGCCGCGGAACGAATCCCGGCCCAAGTACCACCCGCGCCTGAGCGTGGAGTGCAAGGTTCTGCCGCCCCCCGGAAGCGCGGGCCGCCCCCCCAGCCTCGTCGCGATGTCTTCCAAGTTCTCAAGGTAACGGAGCCTGTCGTCGCAGTCATCCGCGTCGAGCCCCATGTGGGAGAAACCCTCCGCCACGCGTATCCAAGGACGCCGCAGCGAAGGAGGCAGAAGGTAGTCCTTGAGGCTCGACCACGGATGCGCCGCGAGCTGCACCGCGGTCACCAGACAGGCACGGTATGCATTGAGGTGGACGTGATCGATGAGAGCCGACAGATGCTCATCCTCCTGAACCAGAACACTCTTGTATCGACCGCCGAAAACGTGACCGGACCGGCCGCGACTCGCATTGAAGCGTTTGGTCCAGAAATTCTGGAACCATTTCATCCCGGCCACCAGGTTGGCTTCCGGTGTCCTGAGCACCATGTGATAATGGTCGGCCAAAAGCACCCATGCATAAATCTCCCAGCCCGTCCGTTGAACCAATTCGGCAACGAGGCTTTCGTGCGCATCACGGTCACGATCATCGATGACGATCGGTCGGCCCAGGAACCCACGGGCCGAACAGTGATAGACAGCCCCCGGCAACTCGATCCTCGTTTGGCGCGGCATACTTTCCTGCTGATGCAAATCGACAAGAACTGACATCAATCCGCTGATTAGCACCATATCAATCAATGCGACATTTTTGCCCTATGTCGGATTTCAGTAACTGCAATGTTTTCAGTGTTCATCATAACATTCATGCCTGCGCGAAATAGCTCCATTCAATCTCATTTAGATTGCGCCGATCGATCCCGATGAGATCGATTTCGTAACTTTATTTTCATCCCAACCCCGGCCCGGCATTCCAGATTGGACGAATGAGACGAATATCATCCGCAGCCCTTCTGGTATCGCTCTTCTGCGCTTTCCGTCTTGCCGCGGCCGACATGATTCCCGCCGTTCCACCCCAAGCGGGCGACGGCAGCCAGGCCAGGGAAGCCATCGCCGCGTATCGTGAAGGCCGTCCGTACACCGCACAGGAACTGGCCCGCCCGCTGGCCAAGGAAGGAAACGCGGACGCCTTGTTTCTCATGGGATTCCTGCTCGAGTCGGCACTCGAACCGGTGCGCTTGTCGCGGGGACAGGCGATGGGCCGCTACTACCGGCAAGCAGCGGCGGCAGGCCACCCGGAAGCGGCGGTGCGCGGGCAGCTCGTTCTCCTTGCCACGGGCACGAACAACGAACGCAAGGCCATCACCGATTCCTTGGAATCCGCAGCGGCCCTTGGCGATACCCGATCGATGAGGATACTGGGCGAAGCGTGGCTGCGCGGCCTTGTGGACGGAAAGCCCGACGCGACAAAAGCCCTGCAGCTATGGACGGCAGCGGGAGAGGCCGGCAACGGGCCTTCGTTCCTCCTGCTGGCGAGGCTTCACGAAGGGGAATTCGGCACCCAAGGGAAGAAGGATCCCGATGCCGCGATCGAATGTTATC
>CAMLOZ010000032.1 GCA_946481625.1 uncultured Haloferula sp.
CGCCGCGGCTTCCGCGAGGGTAACCTTGACCTGCTTCTGACGGTCTGCTCCCGCGAAGGCTTCCGTATCCTTGATGCGCTCCTGCTCGACGACCACGAGCTTCTCGACCGCGACACGTTCCTTGATGACGTCCTGGATGAGCTTCTTCTCCACCTCCACCGCCTTCTCTTTCTCGATCGCCTTGAGCTGGGTGACCCGCTCGCGCTCGATCGATTCGAGTTCCTGGTCACGCTTCACGCGCTCCACCTCGACCACGTCGGTGCGCTCCTTGTTGCGCTGGGCGACGAGGACCTGACGATCCTTGTTCTGCGTCGCGACGTCGATCTCTTCTTGCGCCGCGATGCGGGCTCGCTCGGCCTTCTGGCGTTCTTCCTCGCGGACCTTCTGGGTCTCCGCTTCCTCGCGGGCACGGACGCTCTCGACCTCGCGCTTCTGCTTGGCCTCCGTCTCGGAAAGCTGGCGCTCCAGCTCGAGGATCGCCTCGCGGGCTTCCACGTCCTGCTGCTTGATGACCTTCTCCTTGTCGCGCTGGATGTGGTTCGCGAGCTTCGCCTGCGTCGCGGTCAATTCCGTGATCTTCTTGATGCCCTGCGCGTCCAGGATGTTGTCAGGATCCAGCGCTTCGATCGGCGTCTGCTCCAGATAGTCGATCGCGGCGTCATCAAGGACGAAGCCGTTCAAGTTCGTGCCGATGATCTTGATGATTTCGTCGCGGAAGGTCTCGCGCTCTTCATACAGCTCCGTGAAGTCGAAGCGCTTGCCCACCGTCTTCAGCGCTTCGGAGAATTTCGCGTCGAAGAGCGAGCGGATCTCCTCGGTGTTCGAGGCGCGGTCGCAACCCACCGATTGCGCCACACGCAGCACGTCCTCGTCGGTCTGGTTCACCCGCACGAAGAAGGCCACCTTGATGTCCGCGCGCATGTTGTCCTTGCAGATCAGACCGTTCTTCGCGGTCCGGTCGATCTCCACGCGCTTCAGCGAGATGTCCATGGTTTCCAGGCGCTCCAGCACCGGGATCACGGTGAAGCCGTTGAAGGAAACCTTGGTCCCGCGCACGCCGGTCTTGATCAGCGCCTGGCCGCGCTGGGCCTTGCGGTAGAACATCGAGAACAGCACGCTGCCGCCGATCACGACGGCGAGAACGAGACCGATCATCATCGCGATGACCGCAGGCTCGGCAGTTAATGCCAGGAGGGGATGGATGGACGTGTTCATGAGTCGGGTGTATCAGGAGGTTTCGGAAAGGGAGCGGACGATGTAGATCCCGGTCGGTTCGTCGTAGCTGATGACAAGGACGGCGGTGCCGCGGGGCAGGGGAGGGGAGCCGACGGCCACGCGGGCATTGAGAAGCAGGGGCGCACCGGCATTCTCCACTTCCACCTGGCCCTCGCGCTCGTTCACGAAGGCCGTGCGGACGATGCCGCTGCGGCCGAGCACGGGCTTCGCCGCCTCCGGATCATCCTGCATCAGGCGGAAAAGCGGCTTGAGCGGGGTGATCGTCAGGCGGGTCAGCACCACCGCGGCGGCCAGACCCCCGAGCGAAACGAAGAACCCGATGCCGCCGCTGAAGCCCTTGTTGAACCACAGGTTGCCGAGCATCGAGCAGCCCCAGAGATAGGCGATCAGGATCGAGAGCACCATCATCACCGGCACCCCCTGCGCGTTCAGGATGCGCAGGGCGCCGTGCATGAACTCGGAGAAAGGATGACCGTCGTTCACGTCGTGGCCCTGGTGCCCGTCCATGCTGTCCAAGTCCAGCCCTAGAATGTCGTGATCCACCGCGCCCACGATGCTCAGCAGCCAGTAAATGCCGACCGGGACCAACAGGATGGTCATCGGCAGCATCGGCCCGCTCGTGGCTAAGTCCCATATTTCCTTCACGACGCTGCCATTCGAGACAATGCAACGTCTTTCCGCGACTATAAAAGGAGGCCGGATTTCTCCCGGTTAGAGATTCCGCAGCGACTTCGCGGCATCGCTCCGCGCCGCCGAAAACGCCGGCACGAAGGCGGCCAGGGTGCAGAGGACGAATGCCGAGATCGCGATGATGGTGATCTCCACGGGATTCTCGTGGGCGGGAAGGCTATCCACTCCGAGAAACGACCGGGAGAAAGGATCGAAGCCGATCGTTCTGAGCCCGGCCTGCAAGGGCTCGCGCAGACGCACGATGAGCACGCCCAGCCCGACTCCCAGCACCGAACCCATGAACCCGAGAATCATCCCCTGATACACGAACACCTTCACGATCTGTCCCGGCGCGGCTCCCAGAGCCTTCATCACCCCGATCTCGCGCCGCTTCTGGATCGTCACGGTGAACATCACCGCCATCATCGAGAACGCCGAGATCACGATGATGAAGGACAACACGAAATACATCATCCCGCGCTGTTGGTTGATCAGCCGCGAGAATTCACCCAGCTCCTCGATCCAGGTCACCAGCTGCCAGCCTTTCGGAAGCGCCTTTGCGAACTCCTGTGCCACGAGGTCCGCTTGATACGGATCATTCAGCCGCACGGCGATGCCCTGCACCGCGTCCTCCAGCCCGGTCAATTCCTGGGCCAGCGGAAGCGGCATGAAGACATCCGGCGTCAGCGCCATCTGCGAGGCCTGATACACGCCGATCACGGTGGCTTCCTTCGGCAGGATGATCTCGCGCAAGCTCTTGTCGTTCTCCGCGTTCATCTTCTCGACATCCGTCGTGTCGAGTTCCGCCAGGATCTTGGCCGCCTCTTCCGGCACCGATTTCTCCAGCAGCGACCCGTCCTCCACCGGCTCCCCTTCGATCAGGAAAAGGAAGCGCTCGACGATCTCGCGTTCTTGATCGCGGATGCCGTTGGCATCCTGATAGACGTCGTTCAGGGGGCCCACCAGCGGGTAAAGCTTGTCACCGCCCAGGAAGAGCTTGTCCCCGCGTGCTTCGAAGGAGGTCTTGAGAAGCTCCCGAGTGGACTGCAGTTGCGCCGCATACTTTTCCCGCGCCGGCGGTTCGTTGGCCAGGCGATCGATACGCTCCACCTCGTCGAGGTTTTTTGCGGAGAGGAACTTCATCTTGTCCCCGATCTCCAATTGGAACTGCTTCGCGACCACCGATGACACCACGATCCGGTTGTCCAAGCCCATGTCGGCCGTGCTCCCGGGGTAGTCGGAATCGAGCATCTTCGTGATGCCCTGGACCTGCGAAGCATCGTCCGTATCCACTGCGCGGAACATCACCGGGCGCTTCCGTGCTTCCTCATCCACCATCAGCACGTAGTCCTGCACGAAGGCCGTCGCCGACTGCACGCCTTGGGTTTGCGCCATCTTCGCGGCAATCTCGCGCCATTCGCCGATCGGTTCGCGGAAGCCGCCGAACGGCACGTACTCCAGCCGGATATGCGGCGTGAAACCGAGCAAGCGCTTCTTCACCGTGCGCTCCAGGCCGGCATAGACCGACATCACCACCACCAGCACCAGCACGCCCAGCAGCACCCCCGTGACCGAGATCAGCGTGACGGCGGAAAGCATCGCCCGGCGCGGGTTGAGGTAGCGCCAGGCAAGCATGAGGCTGAAGGATCGGCGGGCCATGGGCCTTGCCTAGCCGCGATCTCCCCGCCCGGCAAGGGCCGCGAACCGCATCAGGGCTTCTCCTCCACCCGGCGGTAGCGCATCAGCGGCGGTTTGACCCCCTCGGAGGCCACCCGGATCACCATGCCGTCGCGGGAAAAGGCGATCGCCTCCGCCTGCCGCGCCCGGTGCGAATCCAGCACCTGCGGATCGCGGGCGAAGGCCGTGGCCCAGGATTCACCCTTGCCGCGGGGGAACAGGAAGACCCCCGCATAGGTCAAAACCGTCGCCATCGTCCCGTCCGCGGAGATGTCCATGCTCGTCGGCTGGGTGCCGTAGGGGATGGGTGGGAATCCCATCGGCAGCGCCTTGGAAAGCTGGCCGATCTTGCGCGCCGTTTGTTCTTTCTTCCCCGCTGGCTTGAGCGGGAGTTCGTAGAGCATCGGCGGATGGGTCCGCTTGCTCAGCAGCAGGATCTTGCGCGCCTTCGCATCCACGGCCACCGCTTCGCAATCGCGGGGCCCGTCCTCATAGCGGAAGCGGATCTTCCAGGCAGGCTCCACCGATCCCGCCAGCACGGCACCCTCCTTGGGCAGTTGCGGCTCGGCGACGATGTAGAGGGTGCAGCCAGCGCGCTTCGAGGCGTTGTCGCCTGTGTCTGAAATGATCAGGTAGGGTTTCCCGTCGAGCTGGAAGGAAGCGAGATCCTCCCAATCGACGTTCTTCGCTCCCTTCACGCTTACCTTGCCGCGCTTGCCGCCGTCCGTCTCGGTCAGGAAAAGCTCGGCCGCGCAGCCGCTGTCATTGACCAGCCAGAGCAAGCGCTTGTCGCTCGGCGAGGCCGCCATGCCGCTCGCTTCGCAGAGTTCGCGCGATTGCAGGTGACCTTCCGGATCCTGCCGCTTGAAGAGAGGCTCGGCCTCTTCGGCATGGAGCGCGCCTAGGCCGCAAACAAGCAACAGCACGGAGAGCCGGGCGGACATGCCCCCATCTTGCCTTGGTCCCGGCGGGGTTCAAGCAACATCCCCCTGGGGGCGCGGAGCCTCTGGCCCGCAGAAACGAGTCAACGGCTCGCCTCTCTTTGAGGACCGCATCGCCTTTCCATGCCTTCCGAAGACACCACGTGAAAGCACCAGGAGAGATCGTTCTGCACTCCGCCCCCAGGAACCACCCTGCGGGCCGGAGGCTCCGGCTCCCGCCGCTACTCCTTCGGACCCGGGCCCGTATTCCACATCCGGTGCATCTCCTTCACCTCCGGCACTGCCAGCGGGCGCACAACGCGGAAGCCTACCCATGGCGCGCTGGTGAAGTACCAGATCGATTTCGGATTCTGTGGGTCGATCATCTTCCACGCCGGGTCGGAAGGCACCCGCGCTGCGGACCGCAGGGTTTCCGGACCGCCATCGTAATAATGTCCGCCCCGGGTGACATGCGGGTAACGGTTCACCGCCGGATGCCAGGGATTCTTCACGCCCGGCTGCCACTTCGAATAGGCATCCGGCACATAGGCATCCAGGCACCACTCGGAGACATTCCCGTGCATGTCGTGGAGACCCCAGGCGTTCGGCTTCTTCTGGCCGACCTTCTGATAGGTGTAGCTGGCGTTGGCCATGCTCCAGGCGTAATCGTCGAGTTTCGCCGGATCGTCGCCGAAGCAGTAGGCCGTCGTCGAACCCGCACGGCAGGCGTATTCCCACTCCGCTTCCGTTGGCAGGCGGTAGTAGTGGCCGGTCTGGGCGGTGAGCCATTCGCAGAACTTGCTCGCCGCGTGGTGGGTCATCGCGATCGCCGGCCAGCCCGCGCCGTAGCCCTCGCCCATCTCGAAGTGCATCGGCACGTAAGGCGGCGTCGGCTGGCTCACCACATCCACCAAGGTTTCGCCCTCCTTTATCTCCGGCGCTTCCGGCGTCCTGATGTCCGAGTCGCGGTTCAGCGTGCCATCCTTGTTGCGCGCCTTGCCGTTCTCCATGAAGGCCCGGTAGACGTCCCAGGTGATCTCGCACTTGCCGATCCAGAAGGGATCGAGCGTCACCTTCACCTGCGGGCCCTCGGTGTCCTTGCGCCCCGCCTCGCCCGCGGGCGAGCCGATGGTGAATTCCCCGCCAGGCACCGGCACGAGGTCGAATTTCGCGTCCTTCGCGTTCGGCACGGTCTCCGTGTAGGCCTTCATCGCCTTGGCATCGGCGGGCGTGTCCCCCTTTGCTTTCACCAGCGCGTGGATCTTCTCCGTCACCGGCAAGTACTGCGGGCTCGGCACCTCAGGAGCAGGGGCGGGCGCTTCCGGCGCGGCTGTCTGGGCTTGCACTCCAACTGGCGAGAGCAAGGCGAGGAGGATCAAGGAGCGGGTGGTCATGAGAGAGACAGGAAAACGTCAGGCGCGGAGCGGACAAGGTCCGGCCCGCGCCCGCGTAAGGCGGGAGATCACATCAAAAAATCAGGCCACCTTGTGCACGCCGGGCACCGGCACCGGAGCCACCGCGAAGGCATCGCTCATCTTGAGCGTGTCCGGAGCCTGATCCTGGTTGGAAGCCCACATCTGGTCCCAGGTCACGCGTTGGCCGGTGTGCGCCGCCTCGCGGCCCAGCAGGCCGAGCATCGTGCTGTTCGCCATGTACTCGCCGGTGTTGATGATCTCGCCCCGGCGCAGCGCGGCGAAGAATTCGTTGTGGCAGACCTGATACATGTTCTGCTCCATGCCCGCGGGCGCGCGATACATCCACTCGCGCTTCTTGCCGTCCAGCCCTAGCACCATCGGTGTCCCCGGAGCCACCGCCGTGCCCTTCTCGCAGTAAATGCGGTCGATCACCTCGGTGTGGCAGCCGAGATACTGGCGCTCGCCCAGATGGCAGATCACGCCGCCGGGATACTCGTAAGCGATGTTGTAGTGGTCGTACACGTTGCCCCCATCGGTGCGGTAGGCACGGCCGCCGTTGGCGACTGCCGCGACCGGGGCCACGTCGCCCATCGCCCAAGCGATCTTGTCCACCGTGTGGATCGCCTGCTCGAGCAGCGGGCCGCCGCTGGTCCATTCGAAATTCGTCCACCAGCGGAGTTGCCACTCCACATCCGCCATGCCTTCCGGCTTCTTCATCCCCGGCTGCAGCGGCTTCGGCGGGCTGCCCATGTAGGTGCCATACACCGAGTAAATCCTCCCCAGCTCGCCGGAAGTGATCTTCGCGTAGAGTTCGCGCACGCCCGGCGCGAAACGCCAGCAATAGCCGTGCTGAATCGCCACGCCCTTCTCCTTGGCCAGCTTCGCGGATTCGATCACCGACTTCACGCCGGCCACGTCCACGGCCATCGGCTTCTCGGCGAAGACATGCTTGCCCGCCTCGACCGCCGCGCGCAGGTGCTGCGGCCGGAACCCGGGAGGCGCACCCAGCAGGACCACGTCCACACCGCTCTCCAGCACCTTCTGGTAGGCGTCCAGCCCGGCGAATTGCCGCTCGCCCGGCACCTCCACCTTCGCGCCGAAGCCCTTCAGGCCGTTCAAGCTGCCGGTGATGGCCTCGGGGAAGGCATCGCCCATCGCCCACAGCACCACGTTCGGATCGGCATTCAGCGCCTGCTCCGCCGCCCCCGTGCCGCGGCCGCCGCAGCCGATCAGGCCGATCTTCAGCTTCGCGTTGTTCGCCCCTTGGCCGAGCAAAAGGTTCGGGAATCCGGCCACCGCCGCGGAAACGGCGGAGCCGGCAAGGACGCGGCGACGGGAAAGGGATGGTGAATTCATGACAGGTGCTTTGGCTTTTTGACCGGACCGGGAATACGCAGGACCCCGCGCTGGCTTTCAGCAATACAGGCCCAAATTTTCAGATAAAGCCGTTTTTCATGAGAGATTCGGACGATTCAAGCCGAATTGACGGTGCTTCGAGCTTGCCGATCCTCAGGCCTCTCGTCGAGTCTCCCCTTCAACATGGAAAAAGCCGCTTCCTTCGCCGTGACCACCCGCCTGTCGGTCATGATGTTCCTTCAGTTCTTCGTCTGGGGGGCTTGGTTCGTCACCATCGGGGTTTACCTGCGGCAGGGCATGAATTTCGAATCGGGTATCGGCACGGCTTACTCCGTCGGCCCGCTCGCCGCGATCATCGCCCCGGTGTTCCTCGGCCTCGTGGCCGACCGCTTCTTGCCCACCCAAGTCGTTCTCGGTCTGCTCCATCTGATCGGCGGTGTCCTCATGCTCGCCGTCCCGTGGTCGATCCAGCAGGAACTCGCGGGCTACACAGGCACCTTCTTCTGGGTCCTGCTCGGCTACATGCTCTGCTACATGCCCACCCTCGGCCTGACGAACACGCTGGCGATGCGGAACATCCATGACTCGGAGAAGCAGTTCCCCGTGATCCGTGTCTTCGGCACCATCGGCTGGATCGCCGCCGGCTTCCTGGTCGGCTCGGTGTTGAAGGCGGATGCCACCGCGCTCCCTCTCCAGATCGCGGCAGGGGCCAGCTTCGCTCTCGGGATCTACTCCTTCCTGCTTCCCCACACCCCGCCGGTCGGGAAGGGCCAGCCGCTCTCCTTGGTGCAAATGCTCGGCCTCGAATCGGTCGGCATGCTGAAGGACCTCAACTTTCTGATCTTCGCGATCGCCTCGATGCTGATCTGCATCCCGCTGCAGGCCTACTACGCCTACGCCGCCACCTTCATCACGGATGCCGGCTTCGGCTCGGCCGCGGGCACCATGTTCTGGGGCCAGATCTCCGAGATCTTCTTCATGCTGATCATCCCGCTCCTCTTCTCGCGCCTCGGCGTGAAGTGGATGCTCGCCATCGGAATGGCCTGCTGGGTCCTGCGTTACGCGCTTTTCGCGGCCGGAGCTCCGGAGGCGGTGAAGTGGATGATCTTCCTCGGCATCCTGCTCCACGGCATTTGCTACGACTTCTTCTTTGTTACCGGCCAGATCTACACCGATAAGAAGGCGCCGAACGCGATCCGCGGCCAGGCCCAGGGCTTCCTCGTCCTGCTCACGCAAGGCGTCGGAATGTATGGAGGTGCCAAGATCAACGACCTCTTCTTCAAGTCGAAGGTCGGTAGCGCCACCGGAGCCGGGGCCCTCTCCGCATGGCCCGCCTTCTGGTGGATCCCCGCCGCGATGGCCGGCGGCATCCTCGTCCTCTTCTTCCTTCTCTTCCGCGACCGCATGAAACCCACCGTGGACGACGTAATCGCGGAAGCCGGATCCACGCCCGAAGTCATCCAATGAACCTCAGTCGCCGCCAAACCCTCAAGTCCCTCGCCGCCCTCGCGACCATCCAGATCGTGCCGGGCCGTGTGCTCGGTCTGGCCGGGCAGACGCCGCCCTCGGAAGAAATCACCCGCGCGATCATCGGCTGCGGCGGCATCTCCGCTTCCCACCTCGGCATGCCCGGGCGATTGCTCGCACTCTGCGATGTGGACCAAGGTCACCTCGACCAGCGGATGAAGGACTCCGGCGGGGAAGGGAAGGGGATCAAGGGCTACCACGACTTCCGCGAGGTTCTCCAGCGCAAGGACATCGATGTCATCCACGTCGCCACCCCGCCGCATTGGCACGCCTTGATGGCGGTCGAGGCCGCGAAGTCCGGCAAGGACGTGTGGTGCGAGAAGCCGATGAGCCGCACCATCGGCGAGGGCATCGCGATGGTGAAAGCCGTCGAGAAGCACGAGCGCGTCTTCCGCCTCAATACCTGGTTCCGCTTCAAGGACGCCTTCTACGGCATGGGCGTGCCGGTGAAGGATATCAAGAAAGCCGCGATGCACGGCCTGCTCGGCTGGCCCCTCAAGATCACCGTCTCCGGCGTCACCGGCTTCGATTGGAAACTCGGCCTCTGGGCCGGTAAAACCAAGCTGCCCGAGCAACCGGTTCCCGCAGGCTTCGACTACGATTTCTGGCTCGGCCCTGCGCCGAAGAAGCCGTACAGCGCGCATCGCACCCATGGCTCCTTCCGCGGCTACTGGGATTACGATGGCGGCGGCCTCGGCGACATGGGCCAGCACTACCTCGATCCCGCCCAGTACATCCTCGGCAAGGACGAAACCGCCCCGATCTCCGTCGAAATCGATGCCGACCCGCAGGACCCCGACGCCATCGGCACCTGGCGCCGCATCGAGTTCACCTACGCCGACGGCTGCAAGATCGTCCTCGATGGCGAGAACAAGGACACCCAAGCCGCCTACATCGAGGGCCCGAAGGGTAAGATCTACAAGGGCTTCAAGTCCGACATCCCGGACCTCGAAAGGAAACTCGCCGGACTCCCCGATCCCGACCCGGTCATCACCGACTTCCACGAGAGCGTCCGCACCCGGAAGAGGTTCGCCTTGAACGAGCAGAACGGCTTCTGGTCCTGCACCATGGTCAACATGGGAGTCACCGCCCACCGCCTCAACAAGAGCCTGAAGTTCGACCCGAAGACCCTCAAGTTCGACGACGAGTCCGCGAACAAGCTGATCCATCAGCCGATGCGTGCGCCGTGGAAGATCGAGGTGTGATCCGCAAAACGCGGCAGCGCCCGGGAGCGCGGAGCCGCTGGCCCGCGGAATGAGCCCTTGTAGCTGCATCCGCCTGCCGATCCGAACAGAAGGAAACGGCGGTATGTGCTCTCAAGGCGAGTTAACAGACCGTCGCAACGTTGCTTCTGCGAGCCTCCGGCTCCGCGCCCCATTCCCTGTTAGCCCCGTCGACTTCCGTCGACTTTCACCACCCGTCCGCTATCACCTCAGTCCATCCCGGGTTGATCTGCAAAAAACCCCCGGGGGAGACCCCGTCTGCAACAACCAAGGAAATCCTCCGCCGCTCAACTCAGGGCAGGATCATGAACAGACCGCCCGAACTCGCCCAGTTCGCCACCGCAGCGGGCACCCAACGCCGCTCGTAGCTCGCGCCCCAGGAATCGGACACCGCCAGCTCGTTCGTCGCCTCGTTGTAGCCCACGATCATGCAGATGTGGTGGGCCTCCTGCGCGGATTCCATCTTCACGATCGGCTCGGCCTTCTGCGCGATCTCGATCGCCCATGCCGCCCAATCGGTCACCCGCCCGCGCTTCGCGGTATTGCCGTTCGCCGTCTCGTTGTAAGGCTTCAGCGAGCGCATCGTCCACATCACCGGAATGCCCTTGTCGATGTAGCCCTTCACGTCGCGCACGCGCAGTTCCTTCACCCGTTCGTCCTTCGTCCGGCGGCCCTTGTTGCGGACCTGCTGGCGCACTTCCTCTAGAAGGAACTCCACCACGGTGCCGCCCCCCATGCCGCTCTTGCCGATCATCGCCAGCAGATACATGTCGGCCTCGATTCCCGCGGTGCGCATCGCCCGCTCGAAGGTGGCGGGCACGCAATAACCCTTCGGCCCCTGGTTCACCATCGGCACTTGACCCAGATAGACGTCGCCGTTCTCCTTCCTCACCACGTCTTCCTCCAGACGCTTGCGGATCTCGCCGTCCTTCACCTTGGCGGTCTTGCCACCGGCCTCCGCCAGTTCGAGCGGCACGATCGAAAGGGACACGTATTCCCCCTCCTGGCTGGACAGTATCAGCGAGTGGCCGTTCCAATCCCAACGCATCACCTTGCGGCGCGTCTTCCGCGAATCGCCGAAACGCTGAGTCACCGGCTCGCCCAGCACTTCGGTGATCCGGGACAGCACGGCTTTTTCGTCCTCCGCCATCGCCTTCGCCAGGCTGGCCGCATCGGCCTCGCTCTTCCCCTCGAAGTGCGCCTCGCCCTGGCCCATCGTGCTCTTGAAATCACCCTTGTTCGAATACACCGCGGACAACACCGAAGCGGATCCATCCTCACCCGCATACAGCGCCACCGAATACGGCCGCGCGCCGAACAGCTTGTAGGAATCCCCCGTGTACGCCCGCCAGCTCGCGCTGTGCTTCGTCTTCGACTCCAGACCCAGATGGAGCACCGCCGCGATCTCGTCCGCCTTCCGCACCTCGAAGGGCGTCCCGGAGAACAGCGAATGGCCCGCCATCTTGCTCAGCTTCGAGAGCTCGTCGGAGAGCTGCTTGGCCTGCGCGTCGAAGCTCGTGCGGTCTTCGCCCGTCAACATCCCCGGCGACACCTCGAAGAGCTTCCCGTCCGACTCCCGGCGCAGCAGGTAACGGTCGTCCTTCAGCCCTTCGAAACGGGCTCGGATCTGGCCGCCCTCGCCGTCTTTCAGCACCCGCCACTCGCCGATCGCGGCGTGCAGGTTCATACAGAATGCCAAGGGGAGAAGGGCAAACAGGGGTCTCATGAATTCGAGCGAAACGGGTTTGGAGGCGGATTTCAACCCCGGAAGCGGCGGAGAGTTTCGCTTCCGTCTGACTCTTTCGGGTCAGTGGGAAACGATCTCCCGGGCCCGGATCTTTGGTCGGACTTGCAATAATTTGCACTTGTCCGACAGCTTCGCCGCGGCCTCGGAAACGCGAGCGCCGACTTCACTTCAGCTCCGCCGCCGTCCAAGCCGCCTGCCGGTCCTTCGTCGCCGCCCTCACCTTCGCAACTTCCTCCGCCGAAACCGCCGCCGCGTCGTTCGACCACGCGTGCCGCACGAAGCTCAACACCTCCGCGATCTCCGCATCGCTCAGCCCGGCGACCGGCGGCATCAGCGAGTTCACCGCCAGCTTCCCGGGCACCTCGACCGGCCCCGCCAAGCCGTGCAGCACGATCTTCACCAGCACCTCCGGCTCGCCTGCCACCCGCGCATTGCCATCGAGCGGCGGGAAGGCCCCATCCACCCCGCTGCCGTTGCTCTGGTGGCAAGCCGCACAGGTCCGCGCATACACGGCCTCGCCGCGGGCAAGCTGTTCGGCGGGCGGGTGGTGCCTCTTCATCACTTGCCTGTCCTTCATCGCGTCCTTCAGCGCCCGCCCAAGTGGCGAGTCGTCCTTCTCAAGAGCGGCCAGCACCCGCGGCGAGCGATTCTCCCCGAAGGCCTTGATCGCC
>CAMLOZ010000033.1 GCA_946481625.1 uncultured Haloferula sp.
AGGCTGGTTCACACCCGCTACCAGATTGTTGACTCGCCGCCGGGACGCGGCGCAACCGGCTGCGCGATGCCTTCACCTGCCCGCAGGTGTGGCAGCTCGCATTCATCTACTTTTTGGTCAACGTGGCAGGATACGGTTTCGAGTTCTGGCTGCCTTCGATCGTGAAGAAGTTATCCGATCAGAGCGACGCGGTGGTCGGTGCGATCAACATGATCCCCTACATTGCCGCCGGGATCGCGATGGTGCTGGTGGGAAGGAACTCCGACCGGACGGGCGAGCGCACCGCGCATGTCGGCGTGGCGGCATTTTGTTCGGCGATCGGATTCACGGCGGCAGCGGTGCTGGAGAATCCCTTCCTGGCCGTCGCGGCGCTGACGCTGGCGTTCGCCGGGCAGAAGTCCACGCTCGGTCCCTTCTGGGCCCTGGGTGCATCGGCCCTGAGCGGGACCGCCGCGGCCGGCGGCATCGCGCTGATTAATTCGGTGGGGAATCTGGGCGGCTATGTCGGGCCGAAAGTGGTGGGCATCATCACCGACAAGACCGGGAGTGCGGTGACCGCAATGTTCGTGCTCGGTGGTGCGATGCTGGTGATGGGGGTTTTCGCCTTCGTGCTTTCATTGACGGGGAGGTTCCGGAAGGACTTGCCGGTACCCTTGCCGACGGAAGAGGGTTGAGGGGCCGGAGCTATGGCGTCACCCGGCATGAAGCGTCCCATCGGGACGCTTTGATTACTATTCCTCAGCTTTGTGGATGCGGATGCGGGGACGTTCGGTGACTTCGGCAGGGCCGCTGGCGGGGGGTGGCAAGGGGGCCACCGGCTCATTGATGATCCTTCCCTTGACGGGGTACCGCTTGTTGGCTTCCTCGATGGCCTTGGCTTCGGCCAAGGCGGCTTCGTCGGCCAAGGCTTGCTGCGCAAGGTAAGCCCAGAGCCCCAGCGAGCTGATCAATATCAGCGCGCCCGCCAGGATCATTCGGAACTTGTTTCCCTTCTTCAGCATCGCCCGGTCCGGGAGGAGGGTTACCCGGATTCCGCCGGGGTCGAGGATTTTTCAGGCGATGCCCCGGCGCTTGGCCAAGGCGACGAGACGCGAAAGGTGGACCTCGGGCGCTGCGGCATCGCCGTGGTTGGGCAGGATGCCGAGCGGATGGAGAGACAGCGCATCGGGGGTAGCGGAGGCAGGCCGGGATTCAATGATGATTGTAGGAGAGAACCCCACCACCGAAGATTGGTGCGAGACGCACCCCCTCCTTGGGTGATCACTCGACCTTGAGGCGCAGGAAGCGACGGGTGTCGCTTTCCTGAACGGTCAACGTCGCGCGAAATTGTTCCTTCTCGGCGGTTTCGCCAATCGTCTGTGTGATGAAACCGGTACCGTTCCAGCTTGCGAGATTCTCGGACCACTGGGGAGTGCCCACGGGCGCGGTCGCGGACTTGAGGTGCCACCAGGTCAAGGTGAGGGTGCTGCCGCTGCGGGCAACCACGGGCAGGGCTGCGGCGGCATCCGGCGTGCCGGGCTGCGAACCGAGGTAATATTCCAAAAGGTTTTCCATTCCGTCGCCATCGGGATCATCACCCGTACCGGTCGCTGCAAGGCCGGCGTATCCGCCGATCCAAGCCTCGTAACCACTGGCACTGGTGATGCTGAGAGTGAAGGATTGGGAGACGACCTCGCCGTTCGCGTTGAAGCGCTCGATCACCATGGCATGATCGCCGGCCGGGCCGGCAAGAGTTCCCGAAACCACACCGGTGGACGAATCTATGGACAAGCCCGCAGGGACCTGAGCGCTCGCGCCGAACCGGAATTGCGCGGGAGAAACGAGAGCGCCGGAACGCAGGTTGGCGATGAAGGTGGTGTTCGAAGGGGAGCCGCCGAGGCAGGGGGTCTTGGACGAGACCGAATTACTCGACTGCCACTTGGACGCGATCGAGGCCTCCGGTTCGGTTCCGCCGCGGTAATTCGCGGTCGCCGTGGCGGCGATGGAAGCAATGGTGGGAGTGGGGGTCGTGACCGACCCGTAGGAGAGCCCAGCCACGAATACGGCGTTCTCCTTCGCGAGGATCACCGAATCGCCGCTGTCAACATAGCCGGGCCAGTTGCCGGCGAAGTGACTGGAGCTGGCGCTGGGAACGACCATGCTTCCACCGGCAGGATCGGTGTCATCCGCGGGGATGCCGCTGTCCTTGGAACCCTGATAGATCACGATCAGGGTGCCGGCCGGGATGTCGTCCCACACCGCGGAATTCGCGAAGACGAGGCTGTTCCCGTCCTTGTCCGACAGCGACCAGTTGCGGAAGGAGCGGCGGTTGATCACAAGGATCTCGATCCACTCCATGTTGGCCGATGCCCCTTGGCTGAATTCATTCACGATCGCGTCCCTCGCCGCGGATGCGGAAGCATCGCGCAAGACCAGCCCGCTATCGTAGGTATAGCCGGCCCCGACCTGGGCGGTGGTCACCGGGCGCAGCAGGAGGTTCACCGGCGGGGTGGTGAAGGGATCGCTGGAGAGGGCGCCGTCATTGGCGACGATCCGGCAGCGGACCAGATTCCCCGAGGGCACGGCACCGGCGGGTAATGTCGCTGTCGTGAACGCGGTGGGGGTCCAGGTTTGCGAGTCGGACGACTTCTCCCACAGGTAGCTGTAGGAGAGCGCGCCGTTCTCGGCATCCGTCGCGGTGAGACCCGCAACGCTCACGAACTCATCGGTGAACGCCTGCGAGGCCGGTGAAAGGGTGGCGGCGGCGACCACCGGCTGATGGTTCGTCACGACACCGTGGAGCGTGACGACCAGGGAGCTCAGCGTGCCGACATCCGAGGAACCGCGGTCGGCAACCTTGACGGTCCAAGTCCCGGTCGAAGTCTCGCCCCAGTGCCGGACGCTCGAAAAGGTCCATCCGGCGTAGTCGATTCCGTCGTCGCCGTTTCGTTCCTCCGCCAGACGGCTCACCATCCCCGAAGGCGAGGTGAGGATCACCTCCAAATCACCGCGATAGGGATGCGTCGCGGTGAGCGCGACCTGCACATGCTCGACCCGCAGTTCGGTTCCGCTGAACGTGAAGCTGCGGGTGACGCCGATGGAGCTGTTATCCGGAATGGCCAATCCCAAACCACCCTGCGTCAGGGTCTTCGAGGCAGCCGGGCCTAGGTTCGTCCATGTGGCCGCCATGTTGACGGCGGCGGTGGCATCGACAATGCCGGCTCCGTATTTGTGGTTGAAGTGGAATCCCGCCGAGTTGTCGGCCCAACCGCTGTCGGTCGGATCGAACTTGGCGGCGCTGCGGATCAGGATCTCCTTCACGTCGCGCCAGCCCAAGCCGGGTTTCTTCTCGAGCATCAGGGCGATCACCCCCGCAACGGTCGGAGTGGCGGAGGAGGTACCGCCGAAGTCGTCGGTATAATCGCCGCCCGCAGCGGCGGAGGTTTCGTTATAACCGTTGGTACCGGAGAGGTCCGTAGTGGTGATGCCGAGATCACCGAAATCTTCGTCGCCGCTCGACGGTGCCACCACGACGAGATTCGCGCCCGACTCGCTGTAGTACGACTGCTCGCCCTGGCTGGTGACGGCACCTACCGCGATGGTGTGGATATCGTTCGCGTAACCGTCGAAGTTCGAGTTGTCGCCGTTGTCGAGGCCGTTGCCACCCGCCCATGTGAAGATCGTGCCGAGACCGCCGCGACCGCTGGTGGCGGCGGTCGCAAAGGCAGCCCGCGTCAAAGGTTGGGGCCCTTCGAGAGTCCAGCCATCGTCCGCCGGACCCCAGCTATTGGATTTGATCGGGATCAGATCATTCTTGTGACTCATCGCCGCCGCTTCCTGGGAATCGGTGGTGGCCGCCGCGATCAAGCGCATGCCGACCAAGGTCGATTCCGGTGCGGTACCGGCGACGCCCTTGCCGTTGTTGCCCCGCGCGCCGGCATTCCCGGCGCAGGCGGTGCCGTGGAAGTCCCCGTTAACCGGGTCTGCGCCGGGGTTGTTATCGTTGCCGTTCCAGTCGAAATCGTTGGTGGTATCGAGACCGAGGAAGTCGGTATGGCCGAGGTCGATTCCGTCATCGATGATGCCGATGCGGATGCCCGTGCCCTTCACGCCGCCGGTGCCGCCGTAGTTCCAGGCACCTTCCACGTTCACGTGGGTCCTCGCCGGGTTTGCGTTCTTGAGGTGCCATTGCTCGGCGATCTTGGTGTCGTTCGGCATGGTCCGCTTCTGTCGGAGCGAGGCGAGCTGGATCTCCGCCGCTTCCACCCGCGGAGCGGAGCGCAAGGGTTCGAGCGCCGCGAGCGCGGCAAAGGGATCGGCCGCGGAGACCACCGCATAGCCCGGCGCATAGTCGGGCCTTTCCTTGAGCGTCACTTCCGGAGGCAGCACCGGCTCGGCATCCGGAGAAGGAAGTTTCACCGTGATGTCCCGGGTGATCAGGCGGCGGTAGATCTCCTCATGCGGACGGCCCGGCTCGTAACAAACCGGGAGGACCTCTCCCTCGATCTCCTCCAAGCGTGTGCGCAAGGTCTCAAGGGTGGCGGGGGGATCGAGGCGAACGGTGATGTCCCTGCCATCGGGGGCGCGGCGCACCGCTTCATCGAGCGCGATCTCGAAGGTCCGTGTGGTGCCGCGGTCTTCGGTCGTCAAGGTGGCGGCGGGAACGGGAGGAAGGACGGTCGCAGCAGGTGCCATCGCCAGGGGCGCTTCGGGCTCGGCGGCAAAGAGGCTGCGCGGCCCGGATACCATGGACGGATGGGGTTGACCCTTCGCCGGGTCTTGTTCGCGATTCAACCGGAGCACCCCGACGAGGGCGCACAAAAGCAGGGAGGATCCGGCTACGATCCTGCGGGCAGGGCTGGGCATAAGGGCTTAACGAGGGTATTCGCGGGAAAACGACCCGGGAGGCCGCTTGGGCGGCGGCGCGGAGGGATAGTGATACGGCGGAAAACGTCCACCCCAAAGAGGTATGATCCGCTTCACCGTAAATTCACGGAAGGGGTATCCGAGGTGAATACAAGGAGGAGGCTACGGGTCGAAATGCACCGTTTGAGGCGAAGTGAGGAGAGGTGACAAATGTGTCAACCCGGACTCCGCCCCGTCGAGGCATTGGAAGGGCGCGAATGCAACCCCCTCCCGGACTACTCCACGAGGCGGTTCTGCATCGCGTAACGGGTCAGTTCGACATTGGTCGAGAGACCCAGCTTTTCGGAGATGCGGCTGCGGTAGGTGGCGATGGTTTTCTCGCTGAGCGCGAGTTCCGCGGCGATCTCCTTGATCGAGTTTCCGCGGGCGATCATTTGCAGGACCTGCATTTCGCGGTGGGAGAGGTTCTCGTGGGGAGTACCGGTCCAGCCTTCCGCGGCGGCCTTGGCGAGTTTCTCCGCAACGGCAGGGCTGACGTAGCGGCCGCCGGAGAGGACGCGCTTCACGGCGGAGATGAGCACGTCCGAGGCGCTCTGCTTCGAGACATAGCCGGCGGCCCCGAGCTTGAGGGCGCGCAGGGCGAAGTCTTCTTCCGTATGGGCGCTGACCACCAGCACCGGCACGGCTGGCAACAGGCGGCGGAGGTCGCGCAAGAGTTCCAAGCCGCTGCGTCCGGGCATGTTGATGTCGACGAGCGCGAGATCCCAAGTCCCGTCATGGATCGCCGCCAGAGCCTCGCGAGCATCCCCGGCACCCACGATTTCCGCCCCGGGGAAATGGTCGAGCAGAAGCCCCCGGAGTCCCCGGCGGATCAATTCGTGGTCGTCGGCGATGATGATTCTCATGGGGCTTTCCTCCAAGGCAAAGTCGCCATCACACGGGTACCGCCGGAATCGCCGGGGGCAAAGGTTACCTTTCCCCCCAGGAGCCCGGCACGCTCGCGCATGCCGAGGAGACCGAGCGAGTGGTGATCGCGCTCCGCCCCCCGCGGCATCCCCTTCCCGTTATCGGCAATCACGAGTTCAAGCGCATCCTCGGTCGCAATGCACTTCACGCTCACCCGCGATGCCTGGGCGTGGCGCACGACATTCGCCAAGGCTTCCTGGAAAATGCGGAAGGCTGCAGTCGCCACCTCCTGGGGGAGGTCTTCCGGCAATTCACCCAGATCGACCTCGCAGGGCACTCCGGTCCGGAGTTCGAAGCGTTCCGCTTCCTCGCCGAGCGCTTCGGGGAGCCCGAGGTTGTCGAGCGCGTCCGGACGCAAGTCGGTCGCAATGCGTTGGACGGTGCCGATCAAGGCGTCCACTTGCTCCTGGGCATCCACCAGACGGTCGGTGAGCGGATTGAGGGCGCGGTCGTCGCGGAGTTCGAGCCGGCCTTCCAGCCAGCGGAGATCCATTTTCAATCCGGTGAGGGCTTGGCCGAGCTGGTCGTGAAGCTCGCGGGAGATACGGGTGCGGTCGGCCTCGCGCAGGGCTTCGATGCGGGTGGAGAGATTCCGGAAGGTCTCGCTGAGTTCCGACATGAGTTCCCGTTGCTCCCGCTCCGCCCGGCGCCAGCCGCGGTAGGCGCGGCGGAGGACGAAGTAGAGAAGGATGGAGGTGGTGATGACGAAATTGATGCCCTTCAGCGACTGCAGGGAGACCGGGCTGTCCGGAAGGATGCGGGCGAGCGCGTGGTCCGAGCCGATCACCCAGAGGCTCGCGAGGACGATATACGCGAGGACGATCCGCACCTCGGGGCGCGGCATCACGTGCGGCCATGGGGCATCGGGGGGATCGGATGGCATGGGGGACGGATCGGGTGGGGCCGGTTCGCTCATGGGAAGCATAGGCGATGCCGGGAAAGAGGCGAGAGAGGAGTGAGGGGATGCGGGATGAAGGGATTTGGGGCGGGAATTCCGGTTTTACCGCGAAAACGGCGGGAATGGTCGCGAAATCCGAAAGGCAAAGAATGAGAAAGGAGCCCAGGGCCGAGCCAACTTTGCGGGGCAGGAGGCGCCTCCATGAGCAGACGGGGATCCGATGAAGGGCTTCATCCAGGAAGTCTTCTGCCGGGCTGGAGGCGGACGCTCCCGGGCTACCCTCCGTGATCGCGTGAAGGGGGTGCGTTGACGCGATCATCCCATTACCTATGATGACTGCCGCACCCCCGTGCACCTCCCCCGATGAAGATTCTGGTCCACGACTACGCCGGCCATGCGTTTCCCACCTCCTTGAGCCGGGCCTTGGCGGCCCGGGGCCATCAGGTGGTGCATGCCTTTGCCGGCTGCCTGCAGACGCCACGCGGCGACCTGCGCCTGAATCCGGGCGACGCGGCGACCCTGGAATTCCGCGAGATCCCGATGGATCCGGAGTATCCGCGCTACAAGTATTCCTTCCGCCGCCGCCGCAACATGGAGATCCGCTATGGCCAGGCCGCGGCGGAGTTCGTGCGGGCATGGAAGCCGGACGCCGTCCTTTCCGGCAACACTCCGACCGAGACGCAGGAGCCGATCACCCGCGCGACGGTGGAGAGCGGCGGGCGCTTCTACTACTGGGTGCAGGATTTCTACAGCTTGGCGGTGGACAAGTTGCTGAGGAAGAAAATCCCGGTGGCGGGCGGCTTCATCGGCGCGTGGTACCGCTTGTTGGATTCGCGGCAGTTCCGCCGGAGCAGCGGGATCGTCACGATCACGGAGGATTTCACGCCGATCCTGGCCGATGAGTTCGGAGTGAATCCGGAGCGGGTCTCGGTGGTGCCGAACTGGGCGGTGATTGAAGATCTGCCGGCCATGCCGAAGGACAATGAATGGTCGCGCCGCCACGGCCTACACGACAAATTCGTCTTCCTCTATTCGGGCACGATCGGCATGAAGCACAATCCGGCCATGTTGTTGGAGCTGGCGAAGCGCTTCAAGGACAAGCCGGAGGTGGAAGTGGTGATCGTTTCGGAAGGGATCGGTGCGGAATGGCTGAAGCGGGAATCCGCGACGGCGAATCTGACGAACCTGCGGATCCTGCCTTACCAGTCGTTCGCCGAACTGCCTTCCGTGCTCGCATCGGGCGACGTGCTGGTCGGCATTTTGGAAGAAGAGGCGGGAGTATTCTCGGTACCGTCCAAGACACTGAGTTATCTTTGTGCCGCGCGACCGCTGCTGTTGGCGGTGCCGAAGGAGAACCTGGCCGCACGCATCACGCGCGAGCAGGGCGCGGGAATCACCGTGGCACCGAAGGACATGGAAGGATTCCTGGCGGCGGCGAGTTTCCTGCATGCCTCCCCGGACGAATGCATGGAATTCGGTGCGAAGGCGCGCGCCTATGCGGAGGCGACTTTCCCGATCGAGAAGACCGCGAGCACGTTCGAGAAGATTCTAACAGCCAGGCCCTGAGCCGCGCGGTAGAAGTCGCCCATCGCCATGCGTTGCCTCTGGATCACCCGGCAAGACCCACGACCCGCCGATAGCGGCGAGCTGATCTACACGCTGGGCCTGCTGCGTTCGCTCGCGGCGCAGCCCCGAATCGAGATCACGGTGCTGGCGCACAAGGCCGCGAAACCGACCGAAGGCGGGCCCTCCGTCCGATGGGAGCTGCACGGGACGATTCCCTCCGGACGCTTGAAAAGCTTGCCCGCAAAATTACCCGGCGATGCCTACCGTCTTGGCAATCCGGTGCAGCGGGAAGTGCTGCGGCGATTGCTCAGAGAGAAATGGGATTGGGTGATCATCGACCAAGCGGCCTGCGCGTGGGCGCTTGGTCTGTTAGATCGCGCGCAGAAGGTCATGTATCTCGGCCACAACCACGAGGCGTCCGTGAGGAAGCAGGTGGCAGGCGACCGCGGCGGCTCGCTGCCGATGCGGATGGCGTTGAAGTGGGACGCCTGGAAGTACGCGCGCATGGAAGGTGCGCTGGCGCGGCGGGCGAACTTGATCTCCGCGATCACTCCGCGGGATGCGGAGGCCTTCGCGCATGATGCGCCGGGGGTTCCGATCTTCGTGCTGAAGCCCGGATATGGCGGTGAGATCCCTGCGGGTCCGCCGCAGGCGATCACGGCGGAGACGCCGCGGCAGGTGGTGCTTGCAGGAGCCTTCGAGTGGCTGGCGAAGCGGCGGAATCTGGAGGCATTCCTGCAGGCGGCAGCGGAACCTTTCCAAGCGGCGAAGATCGGTTTCCAAGTGGTGGGCAAGGCGGACCCGGCGTGGTTCGCGGCGCTGGCAAAGCAGTACCCTTGGGCGAGCTTCCAAGCGAACGTGCCGTCGGTGACTCCCTATCTCGACCAAGCGCGGATCGGGTTGATCCCGGAGGCGCTGGGCGGCGGCTTCAAGCTGAAGGCTCTGGACTACATTTTCCGCGGGCTGCCGCTGGCTTCGGTCGAGGCGGCACTGAGCGGCGTGCCGGTCGATCCGCGCCGCGAGGCGATCGCCGCGCCCGATACCGCGAGTCTCGCGAAAGCGGTGGCATCAAGGATCGACGACCTTGCCTTCCTCAATCATGCCGCTGCCAAGGCGCTGGAGAACTGCCGATCCGCCTTCCGTTGGGAAGACCGCGGTGTCACGCTGGCGCGGGCACTGGAGAACCCGGAGGCCATCCGATGATGATCACGCGCCAGGATCCCGTGGAAGTGCCCGCCACCGCCGCCGCGCCGTGGGTGGAGAAGCTGCTGTGGGTATTCATGCTTTCGTTCGCGTTCGACTACCGCGCTTCGCAGGCTCGCGAGGCGACGGGTGGCGCGGGATTCGACCAGTTGATCTTCCTCGCGCTGGCGGTGTTCTCCACGGCGGGGATTTTGTTTTTGGGCTGGCGGTACTTGCTGGTGCGGCCGGGGGCGTGGTTCATTTTGTTCTGGGGTGCCTTCCTCGCCTTCATGGCGGCGAACGCACTTCTGCAAGGAGTGGCACCGGGGCGGGCGCTGCGGATCATCCTGCCGCTCTGCCTTTGCCTGGCAGGAATGATGAACGCGCACATCGCGGGGTGCATGGGCGTGAAGCCTTCGCGGATCGTGGCACCGGTTTTCGCCGCGGCCTGCACCAACGTGCTGTGGCGGATTTTCCACGGCTTCGTCTTCAAGGAGGTGACGTTGGAGACGGCGCGGGTGGAGGTGCAGAGCTCGGCGAACAACTGGATCGCGGCGTGGATCGGCTGTGCGTTGCTGCTGCGGAAGCGCTTCCACTGGACGCTGCTGGTGGCGACGGCGGTGCTGTTCATCGGGATCTTCGTGACGATCACGCGTTCGCTGCTTTTCCCGGTGATGGCCTCGGCGCTGGCGAGCGGGTTGTGTTTCCTGCTGGGCACACGCTGGGGGATTTACCGGCCGGCCGACCTGCCGATGCGGCTGATGCCGGTGGGCGCAGCGGCGGCGCTGGCGATCGGCGGGATCGTGCTGGCAGCGGTGGTGGAGCCGTTGCTGATCGAGCGCTGGAACGAGCGGCTCTTCCACCATGCCTCCGACCGCAACACGACCGAGGACATTTCATACCTGACTCGGCGGGCGGAGGCGGACGGGATCTTCGAGATCCTCAACCGCGATCCGGTGCACTACCTGCACGGGCGGGGAATCGGGGCGTCCTACTACTGGCACTCCTCCTACATGCCGGCGATCCATCTGATCTATCCGCCGGACGAGGAGATCGGCAGCGACGTGTGGTTCGCGGGGCACTCGACGTGGACGTATTCGCTCTTCTCAGGCGGGGTGATCGGGCTGCTGGCGCACCTGGCGCTGATCGGCGGGGTGATGGCAGCCTCGCTGCTGGCGGCGCGGGCGAATGCCTCCGATCCGGGACCGGACCAGTGGCTGGCCTTCCTGCCCTTCATCGCGGCATGCTGCCTGCTAAGCGAGACGCTGACATCCAACCCTTTCGACGAGCGGCTGGCGGCGATGATTTTCGGCGTGATGGCAGGACTTTCCCAATCTTTCCTCGTGCGCGCTTCCTGGATCCACGCCGGGCTGCGCCCCTCCCGCCCATGAGTTCCGATACGCCGATGAAGACGGTGGCCCTGGTCGATCCGCTGTGGGTCGGTCACCATCCGATGTACTTTTCCCAGTTCACCGCGGCATTCCTGCGGCTGGGGGTCTTCGTGATCGGCCTGTGTCCGGATCCGGCGGAGGCCTTCAACGGGGCACGGGCGGCGGCGGTGAACAGCGTGGCGGAATTCGACAAGCGGGTGAGCATGCATCACTTGCCGGGGGGCACACGGAGCTGGTTCCGGGGCAGGTTCGAGGGCGATCCAATGCGGACCTACCAGCGGTGGAAGCGGTGCGCGGACACGCTTTTCGAGGCGGAGCAGAAGACGGGGCGCAAGGTGGACCTGGTGTTCTTCCCGTATTTGGACAGCTACCTGCGCTTTCTCCCCTTCCCCACGGTGCCGCACCTGACGATCGACCGGCCGTGGAGCGGGCTCTACCTTCGCAATCATCATCATGGCGAGAGATCCTCGCCGAAGAAGGCGCTGCGGTTGCTGGCAAAGGGGGATGCGCTGATCCGAAGCCCGCTGTGCCGGGGGATCGGAGTGCTCGACGAGCGGTTCATCACGCCGATGGAGATGTATACGAGGAAGACGGTGCATGCTTTCCCCGACGTAACGGATGCCACGCTGCCGGAGAGGCCGTATGCGCTGGCGGAAGAGATCCAGCAAAAGGCGGCGGGCCGGAAGGTGATCGGCCTGATCGGGCTGGAGCGGCGGAAGGGGATGTTGAACCTGCTGCGGGTGGCGGAGAGGGCGCAGGAACTACGGCTTCCGTGGTACTTCGTGTGCGCGGGCCGCTACGAGCGCCCGGAATACAGCGTGGATGAGCAGGCATTGATCGAGGCGACGGCGCGGCGGATCCAGTCGGGAGAGATCGACAACCTGCACTTCGATCCGAAGGCGGGGCGGATTCCCGAAGAGGCGGATTTCAATTCGATCTTCTCAACCTTTGATGTCGCATGGGCAGCGTACGAGGGCTTCGAAGGAAGCAGCGGGGCCCTCGGGAAGGCGGCGTCTTTCGACATCCCGTGCATCGCCACGGCTGGCGAGTGCATCGGTTACCGGGTGGAAGGTTACCGGACGGGACTAACGATTCCCGAAGGGGATTCGGCGCGGGCGCTGGAGGCGATCGAACGGATTCTAGGAGGCAAGGACTGGAAGGGAGAGCCGTTGATTTCCGATCACAAGCGGTTCCGGGAGGATCACGGCCTGGCGCGCTTGGACGGCCTGCTGGCTGAGCTGCTGAACGGGGCGTAGCGCGGAAATGGTAAGGCGGTATTGACAGACCCCACGAATAGTGTTCATTT
>CAMLOZ010000034.1 GCA_946481625.1 uncultured Haloferula sp.
TGGAAGCGGACGAGGAGCTTCGGCGATTTGAGCCGCTCCTCGTCATGGACTTGGTAGCCAATCCCGTAGCGCGCCCATGCCGGAGTCAGGCCGAGGCCGGTGTCGTCGAAGTCCACCACCGCGAAACTCCGCAGGTCTTCCCAGCGCAAGTGCCTGTGCCAGAAGAGGCGGTGCAGGGTGATGCCGTCGCGATCGACGGACATGCCCGTGCGGGCCGGGAACAGGGCCGGGACGGAGACCAGCCCGGCGAGACCGGCGAGAACGACGAAAACCAGATGGCCCTCGCATGAATTCGCCTTTCCGGCAGCGAGCAGGATCGCGGCAGGGACGAGCAGACTTGCGAGCAGCCAGTAAACAGGCCGCTTCATGGTGCTGAAATGCTTGGGCAGCGTCACGCGGCGGCCATATGCAGGGTTTCGATCTAACATTCAAGCAAGAGTGTACGCTCCTTCGCTGCTTGCACCGGGCCGACCGTATCGGTATGAGGTGAACATGATCCGGATTCTATTGCCCATGGCTGTTTTTGCGGTGCTCCCCTGCCATGCCGAACCGAAAAAAGAGCGCGAAACCAGCACCGGCCGGATCATCGACGTGGACAAGGAGGACAAGGGAATGAACGCGGCGATGGCCCAGGCGCGGAAGGAATTCCCGAGCTTCTGGAAAGCGGTCGTCGCGGACCGAAAAAAGGAGGAGTGATTTCCGGCGTGGTGGCCAGCGAGCCCGCCGATCTAAAATCCGTAAAACTGGGGGAGAAGGTGAACTTCCCGCTCGAGCGCTTGAGCGACTGGCTCTACGTGGAGAAAGGCTTGGCGAAAGGAGCCTTCACCGTGCAGTACCTGCGCAAGCAGATGAGCGAGGATGAGCGGAAAGAGCACGATACGGCCTACCCCTTCCGCTTCCCGCCGCTGAAGTGACCGGAAGCGGGCGGATCCGGTGGATGATGGGCTGGAAAGACTGGTGAAGTGAGGAAGGCGTCCGCGATGGTCGAGAACTGCGGGGAACCGCAGACCCAAGGACCCGGCTCGAATAAAGCCGGATAAGGGGTTAATATATTTGCATATCATGTCTTGCATTGTGCAAGTATTTGTCTGGATGCCTTTAGGGTGGTGTTATCGGATGTTGTATCGTCTGAAACCCAAGTGAGCGGTATCTGTTTGGCACAATCTTGGGATAGCTTTTAGCTGCGATCCTCCTGGGAAGGCTTTAGGGCTGCGAGTGACAGTCTCGAATTCTTCCACAGATCCAGGCAGAAGACATGGTTAGAGCCACGTCTGGTTGCCGCTCCCGTTTCAACCGGATCCCCGATCGGATTCGTTGAATGCAACCCGAACAAAACAACCCAATCGCATGCAAACTCGCAAAAGATCGTACTTGTTGTTAGTCATTGGAGCGGCGCTGTCCGTCGTCCCGTCCAACGCCCAGGTAAGCTCCGGGACCACCTATACCCTGGTCGCGCGTCACTCCGGGCAGTTCCTCGATGTCCTCGGCGCTGCGACCGCGAACGGATCCCCGGTGGGGCAATCCACCGGTCACGGCGGCAGCAATCAGCAGTGGCTCATCGAGTCACTCGGCAGCGGCCAATACCGGCTCACTGGTGTCGGCAGCGGGAAGCCCCTCGACATCAACCAGGCATCCACCGCCGACAATGCTCCGGCGATCATCTCCACCTGGAATGGAGGCAATAACCAACGGATGACGCTGCAAGACCGCGGGAATGGATACTACAGCCTGATTTTCGTGCACTCGGGCAAGGCGCTCGCAGTTCAGAACGGATCGACGGCCTCCGGCGCCGCCGTGGTGCAAGCCCCGAACGATGGATCGACCCACACCCAATGGAAGTTCACGAAGGGGCCTGCCGGGTATATCTTCGCCGGCGATGAAGGGGCCTCGAGAACCTTCTCCGGGGGAAAGGTGGATCTGGCCTATGGTGCGGGAAACTCGTTCCACTTCGTGAACAAGACGGATGGCACCTGGACCTTCAACAACGCCACCTTCCGCGATCCGATCTTCAATACGCTGAAGAACGGCTACTATAAGGCGACCAACACGTCCGGCCCGGCGGGTTACACCTACTGCGCCCCGGAGAACGGAACCTTCACCTTCACCCAACCGGCCAACGTGGCCTATGGTGCGAATGGCAACTTCGCCTACCAGAACAACGTGACCGGAACGGTGACCTTCAGCAACGGGGTCTTCACCGATCCGGCGCCTGGCGTGGTGAAGTCGGGATGGTTCAAGGCGCTCGCCCCCTTGCCTCCGACGCCTCCGTCGCTGTCGGGCTCAAACCTGAATGACTTCATCGCCAATCACGCGCGGTACGAAGGCGCTTCCGCCGCGGCCTACTCTCCGGAGTTCCAGTCCTTCCTCACCTACATGGGCGGGGACGTGTTCTATCCGAAGATGTTCGGCCCGGGGCGCTGGACGAACTCGATGCTGAACATCACCGCGAGCTACTCCGGCGCCGCCGGCTCCAGCGGTGGGAACACGTGGTACAACAAGGGCTTCTGGGATTCCGATGTCGGCCAGCGCGTGCCGGTGCTGATTCATGAATACATGCACCACATGGACAATGGCAGCGGCCTGTCGAACTTCTACAACGCCGAGCAGGCGGACCCGGCCAAGCGATGGGATGGCAGCGGCTACGCGAATGTCTCGCCCGCCGAGTACATCGCCTCCGGCTTCCAGTGGATTGTTCAGAACCCGACCGGGCGTCAGACGGTCTTTGAGAACCACCCGGCGTTCTACCTCCACATGGTGAACACCTTCATTCCACAATTCTACACCCCTTGGTGAATCTTCGTGGCCGCGACGGACTTTTGCCGTCGCGGCCTCTCCAGCCGAAACCCATGATTCCAAGCTCTCTCAAGAAGCCCGTGCTTCTCGGCTCCATCCTTTTGATCGGAGTTGTCGGCTCCTATCGCAGGATGAATTCCGCCAAGGATGGGCCGTCTGCGGATTCGGGAAGCGGCTCCCACACAGGGGAGCGACGCGATCCCCGCGTCTCGCAGGATCTGGAGGACGCCGCGGTGGAGGAGTCCCTCGCGGATCTCCGACTTCTAACAGGCAAGGGCAACGCGGTGGATTTCCAGGACCTGCAGCAAGCGATTCAATCCCTGGTCCGGAAGGATCCTCAGGCCGCCGCGGATTTCGCGGGTTCACTGACCGGGGGACCCATCCGGGAGATAGCACTTCACCGCGTCGCCCAGGCTTGGGCCGGACGCGACCCCGAAGCGGCTGCACGATGGGCGGGTGCCATCCGCAATCAGGAAGAACGGGGCGCTCTCCTCAACGGCATCTTCTGCGAGGTCGCCCAGGGCGATCCGGCCAAAGCCGTTCAGATGTCGGAGACCCATGACATGCTGTCCTTCTCTCCCGGAATGACCGGCAATCTGATCCAGCAGTGGGCGGCGCGCGACTACGATTCCGCGCTGCTCTGGGCCGGAGGGCGGCCATCGGGTTCCCAGCGCGACGAGATGTTCCTTCGTCTCGCCCTGGTGCGTGTCGGGAACTCGCCGGAGGAGGCTGCGCGTATGGTTTCGGAGTGCATTGACTCCGGCGACGTTCAGGAGGAAGCCGCGATCACGATCGTTTCACGATGGGCGGCGGTCGATCCGGCAGCGGCGAAGGCATGGGCGAACACCTTTGAAGCCGGCGACTTCCGCGAGCGGGCCCTGAACGAGATCGCCTTGGTCGCCCGTTCGCTTTCTCCCGGCAATTGAGGGACCGGGCACGGGGTGCCGCGGTGTGCGTCCAAAGCGGGAGCCTTCCCGCATCCGCCGAATGCGCCAGCCGTAAGGAGCGACGACACTCTTGTCGTCGGGGGCGGAGCGCCCAAAGGGGGACAGGAGTGTCCCCCTCCTTAGCGCTTCCGCCGGATGCGGAACCTTATCGTTCCTCCGGACGGTTACTTCTGCACGCGCACTTCCTTGATCAGGAAATCCGCGCCGGACCCGGAAGCATCGGTGCGGAAGTTCCAGCCCCAGCCGCCGGCGAAGTTGGCATCGCTGACTTTCCAGGTGTGCTCGTGCCACTGGTCGCCTTCGGGAATGGTCCACCATTCGCCCGTGCCCTTGTAGCCCGTGACGGACTCGTAGGTGAGGTTCATGCCCGCGGATTGGCCGGTGGGGAGACGCTTCGCGACGACGGTGATCCCGAGCACTTTCGTGCCGAAGGGCGCGAAGGTGGGATCGACGCGGAAGTACGCGTATTGGCCCTCTCCGCCTTGGGAAACCTTCGCGCGCCGGCAGGTGGAGGTGAGGTCGTTCACCACGGCGGTGGTGCCGGGATTCTTTTGCTCGATGCCCTTGTTGTCGTTGGTAGCGCCGAGCTTGCAGGAAACGGTGGTGGATTTCGCGAAATCCTCGCCCCAGGGGAAAGGTTTGGAAGCGTTGGCCTTCGCGAGGGCGACCAGATCGGGAGGGATACCGAAAATGAAGGAAGGCGCGCGGGTGAGCGGGACTTTCCTTTCGCCGAGCTGCACCGTGCGATCGGTGTCCGCCCATGCAACGAGACGGTGTTCCTTGCCGTTCGCAAAGACGAAGCCGAATGAGCCTTCGAGATCGAGCCAGCCGGTGTATCCCGGCTCGGGTCCGAGTTCCCTGGTCAATGTACGATAAGCGTCGTAGACGGGCCGCTTGCTCCAGTCCTCGCGGAGGATGCCATGGTCCGTGCCCTTCCCGTAGGCGGGACCCCGTGCCTCGAACCAAAAGACCTTGTCGAAGCCCTGGGCGAGCGAAAGGACGTAGCCCTTGGTGAACATTTCCGCTTGTATGGCATCGGCGGCTTGGTCGGGGGCGATGGCCGATTGCACGCCGAACTCGGTGATCCAGAGCGGCGTGTCCTCCTTTTGACCGTTCGCCTTCAGCATCTGGCGCAGGCTCTCGGCCAAGCTCAGGTAACCGCGCTCGCCGCCATCGGCGAGGGAGCCGAGGTTCTCGTAGGGGTGGACACAGATGTAGTCGAAGTGGCCCGCTGCTCCGGCTTTGATGGTGGCATCGAGGAAGCCGACGTCGAAGTTCGCGACGCTCAGGCCGATCTTCACGTCGGGGTTGATGGTCTTCGCGGTCTTGTAGGCCTCGCGGGTGAGTTCGGCGTAGATCGCGGGGGTGCCGCCTTCGGAGAAGCTGCCGTTGAATTCATTCCAGACCTCCCACCACTGCACGTCCTTGCCGTAGCGGGAGACCATGCCCTTCACGTAGTCGCACCAGTGTTGGATATCCTTGAGCGGGACCCGGCGCGTCCCGCCATCGGTGGTGGCCCATGGGGCCGCATACCAGAAGCCGCCGGCGAGATGGATCTTGTGGGCGGTGGCGGAGGCGAGAAAGGCATCGGCGCGGTCGAAGGACCATTTGCCCGGCTCCGGTTGCATTGAGTGCCACTCAGGGAAATAGCGGACCCAGGTCACCCCGGCTTCCTGGAGGAGCGGGTTGAATTTCGGGTAATCGCCGGACCACTCGGCGCCGAGCGCGATGCCCCAGGGGCTGTCTTCCCCGGGGGAGGAGGCCGTCAGCGCGAGCGCGAGAAGAAGGGAGCGGAGCATGGCATCACTACGACACGGCATGTCGTGCGATTGCAAAAGACCGAAAACTCAACCCGTCTCCGGCTTCACCAGGAGATGGAGCCCGTGGCACCCGCCGAGCCTCTGGTGGCTGCCGGGCTCGCCAAGGGTGGAGCTTCTTCCGCCTCGCGGTAGTGCTCGAGATGGAACTCCCGTTCCTGGTGGACGTCGGCCGCCCACCCGCGCGCGATAACCGGTATATGCTCGGGCCCCAAGGGGTCGGGGCCGGTCAGGGGCTTGGACGAGCAGGAGGAAAGGGCGACGAGGGCGGTTGCCGCACATGTCGGCCGGATGGGGGGAAACGGGGTCATGATCTCAACTGGGTCGACATCCGCTCGCTAGACGAATCGCACCGCGTGCTTCTTGGAAAGCTTTAACACGTCGCCTTCCTTGATCGCCACGATGGCACCCGGATCGACGAGCTTCTCCCCGTTGAGCTGAACCGAGCCGGTGGTGATGAACTGCTTGCGGAGTTCACCGTTCGATTTCTCCAGGCCGAAGGCGGCCTTGAATCCGTGCGCGGTGAGGGAGAGCACGTTGAGGGCGGCGGGGAGATCGGAAATCGACAGCTCGGGAAGCTCCGCCGCGGCGAGGTCCTTCTTCGAGAAGCGGGTGTCCCAATCCGCCCGCGCCGCCGCTCCGGCTTCCGCTCCATGGTAGCGGGAGCTGAGTTTTTCCGCGAGGGCCTTCTTGGCCTCCATCGGGTGCGCGGCGGGGTCGAGCGATTCGCCTAACAGGAGTTGGTAGTAGCGGGCCATGAGCGTGTCGGAGACGCTCATCAGCTTGCCGAACATGTCGTTCGGCGCATCGCCGACGCCCACGTAGTTGCCGTAGGACTTCGACATCTTCTTCACGCCGTCGAGTCCTTCCAAGAGCGGCAGGGCCATCACGACTTGTTGCGGCTGTCCTTCCTCCTTCTGAAGATCGCGGCCGACGAGCATGTTGAAAAGCTGGTCGGTGCCGCCGATCTCGACATCGGCACGGATCTCCACGGAGTCCCAGCCCTGCATCACGGGATACTGCAACTCGTGCAGGCGCACTTCCTGCCCCGCCTCGATGCGGTTGCGGAAGTCCTCGCGCTGCAGCATCTGCTGGAGCGTCACGCGGGAGTTCAGGCGCAGGATGTCCTCGTAGGACAGCTTCCGGAACCAGTCACCGTTGTAAACGATCTCGGTCTTCTCCTTGTCGAGAATCTTGAAAGCCTGGTCGGTGTAGGTCTCGGCATTTGCCAGCACCTCTTCGCGGGTCAGCGGCGGGCGGGTGACCGAGCGGCCGGAAGGATCACCGATCGTCGCGGTGAAGTCGCCGATGAGCAAGACCGCGTGATGGCCGAGGAGCTGGAACTGCCGCAGCTTCTCCAGCGGCACCGTGTGGCCGAAGTGGATGTCCGGGGCGGTCGGGTCCACGCCGAACTTGATCCGCAGGGGTAGTCCGAGGCGGAGCTTTTCGAGGAGTTCCTTTTCGGAGAGGACCTTGGCGGTGCCGGCGGTCAGGATCTGGAGCTGTTCTTCCGGGGTCACGGGGCGCGCACCCTAGGGTGATGGCGGGCCGGTGGCAAGTGGATGAAATACGGCCCACCCCGTCCCCTTGCCACAGAACCCGCCTACCGGAAAAAGAAGGCTTTCCGTCAGGTTTGCTGATCGGTTGCGGTTGATCGGCTGCCTTGGAACCGATCGGCAAATCCGATGGAGAGCCAAAAAGAAGCCGGTCCCGGTTTGGAACCGGGACCGGCCGGATGGCCATGATCGGGGAGTTCGGTCAAGGTGCTTCCGCGACTACCACGCGCAGGAAGCCGGTCTCGTCGGCCGCACCTGCGAGACGGAAGCTCCGGAGTTCCCAGTCTGCCGAAGGAGCTGGTGTCACCGTTTGTGTCAGGGCCGGAACGACTTCCTCCACCTGCGCGTCCCAGTTGCCCAGTTCAGTCGAGCCTTGGAGCTCGTAGCGGATCCCGTCGACCACTGCCACCAGGCGTCCGCCCTCGGGACCGAAGCTGGCGCCTTGCCGGACCGCCACCGTGATGACGGCACCCCCCGGCGTGGGCACCGGCACGTGAATCCCGCGCGATCCCGGTGAGGCCGGCTCTCCCGCCAAGGCAAACTCCAGGAGGTTGACCACCCCGTCCCGGTCGGGATCGTGATCCGCCCCGCGTTCGCCCTCGGGGATGCCCGAAGCGGCGGCCCACTCCGAGAAAGGACTGCCGGCACCGCCCACCGAGATAAGGGTGCGGTTCAAGCCCGCGTCGTACGTCGCGGTCGTGCCTTCCACCGCGTGGAACCATGCTTCCCCGAGGATCGGGCGGCGGTCGCCGGAAAGCGTGATCTCGCCACCTTCGAAGTTGAAGGTGCCGCGCACGGTCGAGGTGATGTCAGCCGCTGCCAGCGTACCGCCGGTCATGGTGAAGGTGCCGTTGGCGTTGCTCTGGCCCAGACTCACCGCTTGTCCCACACTCAGGCTGCCGCCCGAGAGCACGACGGCGCCGGTCGAGCCGCCGCCCACCAGCAGCGGGGTGTTGCCGGTGATCGACATGCTGCCGCCGGAGATATCCAGCAAATTGTCGCCCGCCCCCTCGAAGGCGATCAGGAAGGCGGTGTAGTTCGCGAAGCTCGCGCTACCTCCGCTCAAGCGCATCGTTCCGGTCCGGGAAATATAAACGAAGTTGTTGTTCGAACTGGTGAAGCTGGCCTGGCCTCCCGATACCTCGAAGAGATCGTTCGTGCCGCCTTTGCCCACGTGTACGTTGTGCAGGATGCTGCCGCCCACGCTGGTGTTGCCGTTGCCCGTGGACCTCACGACCAGTTGCCCGGTACCGGAGAGCAGGTACTTCGAGCCGCTCGCTCCGTTGTCATCGGCGGTAAAGAACCCGCGGTCCAGGGTGGCATCCACGATCCCGCCGCTGTGGCGGATGGTCCCCGGGAAGTTGTTCCCCACGAGGAAGTAGTTGCCGGATACCTTGAGCATGCCGCCGCTTACGTCCCACTCGCCGCGATTGATCAGGCGACCGTTCACGGTGAGGACACCGGTGCCGGAGACGGTCGTCGGCGCGTAGCGTTCCAGGTTCCCGCCGCGGATCGCTTCACCGGACGTGACGGCGAACTCCTCAGCCGTGCCCGGGACGCGGCCTGCCGACCAATTGAAGGCGACATCGAAGTTGGTGCTGAAAGCCCCGGTCCAGTTCAAGGCTGTCGGCACGGTTACATCGGTATCGAGCGAGGTTCCCGGCAACGGGAAGATCTGGCTTTGTTGGAAGCGTAGCGCCGGGGTCGGGTAGCTGAAGGCGGTGACGTTGTCGATCAGATCCCAACTGGTGCCATCGTCGCTTCCTTCCAGGATCCATTGCACCGGGTCGCGGAGCTCGGCATCGTTGGCGGTGGTGAAGCGGTAGGAGTCGATCGTAACCGCCTGCTCGAACTCGAACACGACCGGCATGATCCGCCGGTCGAGCATCTTGGTGCCGGTAAGGCCGTCAACCAACATCGGCGCGCTTTCCGCGGCGGGGGTTGCCCCACCCGGGTTGGTGACGATCACGTTGAGGAGGTTGTCGTTGGTGCCGGTGCTGCCCGTCGCCTGCGGCGTCTGGGCGTTCGTGGCGAAGAGGTTGAGTTCGGTGCCGTTGTGGAAGAACGAGAATTCCGAGAGCTGGTGCCCGTCTGCGCCCGGGCGGGTCGCGATCGGCGTGAAACGGTAGAAGCGCTTGGTAGTCGTGCCGCCCGCCACGGCCCTGACCGTGAGGGACTTGCTCGAAGAACGGCTACCGTTGCTCGCGGTCAGAGTGTAAACCGTGTCCGCGTTGGCCGGTGGCGTGACCAACCGGGTTTCGGATTCCAGCGGGGCTTGCCCGATGGAGGGGCTCATGGAGACGCCTTGCGGATAACCTCCAAGGTCGAAGTCGTAGGTGTCCCATTCCAGACTCACCGCCGTGCCGTTCAGTACGATCGGATGGCTTTCGAAGGAATAGGCGAAATAGGGGATTTCGGGGGTGACTTCTCCGGTAACCGGGAAGTCCTGCTGGAAAGTCTGGTTCGCGGGACTGGTCGGATGCCCGATGATGCGGTCGATCAGCACCCACTCCTCTTCCTGCGAGTTGCGGCCCCAGACTTTCCAGTCGATCGGATTGCGGTTGGGGAAGGTGGCGGTATCCCCGCCGGTGGCGAAGCTGTAGGAGTCGATCGTGACCGGAGCGGTGAAGTCGAAGTAGAGGTACTTCGCCTCCCCGCCGTTGTCGTTGATGCCGGTGAGCCCTTTGGTGCCGAGCGCACCGTCGATGATCTTGAGCGCGCCTTCCGCGTCGGTGACCGGTCGCGAACCGCCGGTCACGGTGACGGGGATCATGTTCACCGCGGTGCCGTTCTGGCCCGCGGCGGGAGCAGGGTCTGCCTCCGGATTGTTGGCGACCAGGTTGAGACGGGTGCCACCGTTGGAGAAGACGAACTCCGAGAGCTGGATGGTGGCTCCGTTCGTATACAGCCTCGCGGGCTCGAATCGATAGTTCTGGTAGGTGACCTGGCCTGAAGCACAGGCGGCCAGGAGGGCGTTCAGCGGCAGGAAGAATTGCAGGGTTCTCAGGTGCATGTTCATCGTTTGAGTTGGTCCGCCTCCCCTTTCCGGGGATCGGCGGGCACAAACGGTCCGCGGTTTGAAAAGGTTCATTGACGCTATCGTCACGGAACAACGGTTGATCGCGCGATGGCCCGGAATGCACCCCGTAATGTTTTGCCTATCAGTGTGATGTAAGATGGTGCGGAGGGCCTCTCCGCCCGCCTCACGCCCCTCCGGCGGCCGGCGGGTGAGGAAATCGTGACCTTCCCGGGCCCGCTCGGACCGACCGCGATTGGGCCTTGGCAAGGCCGCCCGCAATCGGGCATGGTTGCAGGACATGACCCCGCTCCTGAGGCAACTCGAAGGTCTGAACGTCCGTGTGGACGACGTGATCTACATGCCCAGCCTGGACGCTCCGGACGAGCGGCCGCATCCCTTCGTGTACTTCATCTCGATCAAGAACGAGTCGGGGGAGAAGGTGACGATCCGCGGCCGCAAGTGGATCGTCCGCGAGGACGACGGCGAGGTGATCGTGGTCGAAGGCGACGGGGTGGTGGGCCAGAGCCCGGTCCTCGGCCCGGGAGAGAATTTTTCCTACAACAGTTACCATGTTACCCGCGGCGACGGAAAAGCCGAGGGCGCCTTCTTCGGAGAAACCGAGGATGGAGAGTGGGTCTTCGCCCGCATCCCGGAATTCGAACTGAAGGTGCCGGGCTGGGTCTAGGGTCCGCAATTGCCGGACGCTCGTTCTTATGCCGCCGGCACGGGAGCGGTGATCGGCTGGCGGCCGCACTCGGCCACCCCGTTGGCCGTCGCGAGGAAATGCATCGGGGCGTCGTGGGGATCGGTGGGAAGTTCCGGGTGAACTTGCTCGCGGAAGCAGACACCGACGCGGATCGCCTCGGGATCGGCCTGGGCGAGGGCGCGGTCGTAGAAACCCTTGCCGCGGCCGAGGCGCTTGCCGGTGCGGGTGAAGGCGATGCCGGGACAGAGGAAGAGATCGATTTCTTCCAGCGGGCAGACGGGTGAATCCGGCGTGGGTTCTGAGATGCCGAAGGGGCCGGTCACGATTTCCTTCAGGCCGGGGTCGGTGTGGTGGAACTCCATCTGCCCGTCGCCGGTGATGCGGGGCAGGACCCAGCGGAATTGCGGGAGATCCACCATGAGCGGCAGCAGCAGCGTTTCGCCGGGAAGAGCGAAGAAGCTGGCAATGATCTTCACCTCGCGATGGAGGAGCCATTCGCGCAGGACTTCCCGGATTTCCGCGGATTGGGCGATCTGGCAGTTCTCATCCGGCAGCGAGGCGCGCATCACCCGGCGCAGGGCGGGTTTCGAATCGTCGCGGGGACTTGTCACTTGCAATGGCCGGGGTGGAACGGAAACCTATGCCCGATGATCCGCATTTGGCAAGCCGCCGCGGTTGCACTGGCGATTTCCGCCCTCCCGGCCGGGGCGCAGGAGGCTGCGGCCAAATTCCGGTGGGATCCTCCAAAAGTGGGTGCGGGGCTCTTCACGGATGCGCTCGGGATGCTTGACCGCGAAAGGGAGGAATACGCGGATCATCTGGCGGTTTACGCCTCGAACCGGGTGGCGAAGGCGAAGGCGAGCGCGGCCTCTCTGGCGGAGGCGCGTCGGCTGGTGGCGCTGTCCCTGAATCTTTCTTCGCGGAACAAGAGGGCGCTGGTGCTGAGCTTCCAGCTTTCCCGGGGCGTGTTGCCGGAGGTGGCGGAGGGGGATTTCCAACCGGACGTGCTGGCCCGGCTGCTCTTTGAGCGCGGGCAGGAATTGAAGAAGCAGGCTGGCGCGGAGAACGTCTTGATGGCACGCGTTTTCACGGAACTGGCCGCGGAGATCGATCCGAAGAACGACGATGCTGTCTATGCGAGCGAGATCCAGCGGTTGGACTACGGCGGAGTGAATTGGGGGGCGCTGACGGATGTGAAGGTGCCGGTGAAGGAGGGGAAGAATGAGGGTGAGGCGCAGCCGTAGA
>CAMLOZ010000035.1 GCA_946481625.1 uncultured Haloferula sp.
GCCGTCGATCAGGATCACGTCATAGGGCTGGCGTCCCAGCATCTCGATGGCCTGTGCACCGTCGGTCGCGACATCCGCCTGGTATCCGAGGTTCTTCAGTTGGAGGAGGGCCACCTTCTGATTCACGGGATTGTCCTCCGCGAGAAGGATGCGGAGTGGAGCCGCTTGGCCGGGCGGCGGGGCAGGAGCGGCCTCCTGTGTCCGCGCGGCGGGACCTTCCCGGTTGAACAAGGCGGCCAAGGCTTCGTGCAGGCGGACTTGTTTGATCGGCTTCACGAGGTGGCCTTCCACGCCCGCCGCGGCCAGTTCGCCGTCGGAAAATTGATCACCGAGCGAACTGAGGATGATCAGGCGGGTGGAGGAGATTGCCGGATCGGACTTGATCATGCGGGCGAGAGACAGCCCGTCCATGCCGGGCATCTGCATATCGATGATCGCGAGATGAAAAGGGTCCGCGACTGAACTTTCGTGGCGGAGCAACCCGATCGCGTCCTCCCCGCCGGCTACACCCGCGGACCGCATCTGCAGATTGGCGAGCTGGAGCTGGAGGATTTTCAGGTTGGTGGCGTTGTCATCGACCACGAGAACACGGAGGTTCGCGGGACAATCGATCACGCGGAGGATCTGGCGTGGCGCGCCGTCGTGCTTCGTGAACGGGAGGCGAAACCAAAAGGTGGATCCTTCGCCCGGCTCGCTGTCCACGCCGATCTCCCCGCCCTGGGCTTCGACAATCTGGCGGCAGATGCTCAGGCCGAGACCGGTGCCGCCGTACTTGCGGGTATCGGAGCCATCCGCTTGGACGAAAGGCTCGAAGACCCGCTGGCGGAAATCCTCCGCGATGCCGATGCCCGTGTCACGGATCTCGAAGCGAAGGTCCGCCGAGGTTTCGGTTTCCTCGACCAACGAGACCATCAGGACGACTTCGCCCTCCGCGGTGAACTTCACCGCATTCCCGAGGATATTCGTCAGCACTTGGCGGAGGCGGCCGGCATCGCCGCGCAGATTGCGGGGCACGTTGTCGTGAATGTGGCAGGCCAGCTCGAGTCCCTTGTTCCTCGCGACGCCTCCGACAATGTCCAGGGTTCCCTCGACGATCTCGCCGAGATCGAACTCGAGCGTTTCGAAGTTGAGCATGCCGGACTCGATCTTCGAGGAATCGAGGATGTCGTTGATCAGGTTCAACAACGCGTCGGCACTGCTGCGGATGGTATCGACATAGTCGCGCTGGTCGCGGTCGAGATTGGTGTGAAGGAGGAGTTCCGCCATGCCGACGACGCCGTTCATGGGGGTGCGGATCTCATGACTCATGTTCGCGAGGAAGCGGCTCTTGAGCCGGACGGACTCCAGCGCGGCATCGCGGGCGTCCGACAGCTCCGCGAGAATCTGCTTCCGGAGCGTGATGTCCCGGGACGAGGCGCAAAGCAGCTCCTTGCCGCCGAAGGTGAAGAATGCGGCCGTGAATTCGATCGGGATCTCGGTGCCGTCCTTCGCGCGGTGGCGGGTTTCGAAGGTCCGGTAGCGGGCCGCTTGCAAGGACGCCCAGAAGGACGGCCAGGCGTCCCCGCCGATCTCCGGAACGATGTCGGACACGCCGAGAGTGCGGATCTCCTGATCGGAGTAACCCAGAATCCTGCAGGTCGCGCTGTTGGCATAGAGGATCCTCGACTCGGGTGAGGCCCAGAACATTGCCTCCGGGGCATTGTCCACCGAGAACTGGGTGAAGCGGAGCGCCTCCTCGCTGCGGCGCCGCTCCGCGACCTCGCTCTCAAGCTGCTTGTTCGCCGCTTCGAGCTCCAAGGTCCGCTCCCGCACCGACGACTCTAGGGATGCGGCATGCCGGCGCGCCTGTTGCAACAACGACCACTTGCGGGCAAGGGCATGGGCGCACTGGACCACTTCGATCATCTCGAAGGGCTTCTTGAGGATGAGCAGCCGGTCCGTGCGGCCCAAGCGCGCGATCATCTCCTCCCATGAATAGTCCGAGTAGGCGGTACAGATCACCACCTGGAGATCCGGATCGATTTCCCACAAGCGGGCGGTCGTCTCGATGCCGTCGAGGCCCGGCGGCATGCGGACATCCATAAAGACCACCTCGTAGCGCCGTTCCCCGCGGGTCGCGACGGTCACGAGTTCCAGCGCTTCGAGGCCTTGTGACGCGAAGCTCAAGTCGAAGGAGGCCATTTCGGGCGCGGGCTGAGGCGCGCCGAAGAACGCGTCCTCCTCGGCATCGAAGTCGTCCTTGGCCGTGGTGGTGGCGAGGATCTTGCGGAAGTCGTCGTGGATCGCCCGGTTATCGTCCACCACGAGGATGCGGTGGGACGCATCCTGTGGAGTTCGGAAGGCGGGATCGGAGAAGTTCATGAGCTGGTAACCAGGTTGCCGGCCGGAGCGACCGGAAGTTCGAGGGTGAAAGTTGCCCCGGCTCCCCCGCCGTCGCTACGGACGGTGAGGCTGCCGCCCATTTCCTGCGCCGCTAGCGCGGCTCCGTGGAGACCGAAGCCGTGGCCCTCGGCCTTGGTCGTGAAGCCGTGGGCGAAAATGCGGGTCAGGTTCTCCGCCGGGATGCCGACGCCGTTGTCGGTCACCGAGACGCGGACGCTTCCGGAGCCGTTGGCCACCCGCACGGTCATCTTCTTGTCCGCGGACCCGGTATCGTCGCATGCCTGTTTGGCATTGCGGATCAGGTTGACCAGGATTTGCACCGCCTTGTGCTTTTCCACGGTGATCGGCGGTACTTCACCGTAGTCGCGGATTACCTCGACCTCGTGGCGCATCAGGGCATCGGCGTTCATGCGCAGGCTGTCCTCGACCAGATCGGTGACCTCGACCGTTTCCGTGACGCAGGCGGCTTTGGCATGACTCTGTTGCATGGCCACGATCTCCTTGATGTGGTCGATGTTCTTTCCGAGCCCATGCAGTTCCTCGAGAACCTCCGATTGCTCCTCGGCGAGCTTCCCGGCGAGATTGCGGAGGAAATCGGGAAGCTTCCGTCCCCTCGGATCCCCGGTGACAAACGCGGCCAGATCACCGGCATGTTCCTCGAGCAGGTCGGCCGTTTTCTTCACGCTGCCGACGCGCGAGGTGCGGATCTTTTCGGCCGCCACCGCACAGGCGATGTTCACGCTGTTGAGGACGTTGCCCACGTTGTGGAGCACGTTCGTCGCGACTTCCGCCATGCCGGCGCGGCGGGAGGCTTCCAGCAGCTCCCGGTGCATGACACCCAGCGCGGCCTCGGCCTCCTTGCGCTCGGTGATGTCCTGGATCTGCGAGATGAAATAAAGCGGCTTGCCCTGTGGATCCCGGATCAGCGAGACGCTCAGCAAGGCCCATACGACCCGGCCCTCCTTGTGGAAGTAGCGCTTCTCCATCTGGTAGGAGAGGCGCTCGCCGGCCAGAACCTGCCGCACCTGCAGGAGATCCAGCTCCAAATCCTCTGGATGGGTGATGTCCTGAAAGGTCTTCGGATACAACTCCCCGGCTTCATATCCGATGAGATGGCACAGCGCCCGGTTGACCTTGATCCAGCGTCCCTCGGGCGAAACGAGGGCCATGCCGATCGAAGCGTGCTCGAAGGCGCTCGTGAAGCGTGCCTCGCTGCCCTTGAGTTCTTCCTCCGCGCGGTTGCGCTCGGCCACCTCGTGCTGCAGTTCCCGGTTGGCCGCCGCGAGCTGTTGCGACCGGGCGAACGCACCCTGCGCCAGATACACGGTCAGTCCGATCAGGACGGAGGCAAATACTCCGATCACCAGCACCGCGTCGGTGAAATGCGAGCGCTGCCTTACCACCAGTTCCGGTCGCGGCCATACACGCGCCACCCACTTCACGCCGTGCATCTGGATCGGAATCTCCACCATACTGGCCTGGCCCGGTTGCGCGGCCTTTCCCGTGTGTGCGTAGAATTCCTTGCCGCCTTCGGAGAGCGTCACCGCATACCCGGCTGCGAAGTCCCTTTCCAAGGTCGCGTCGAGCAACTTGTCCAAGGGGATGAGGCCCGCGATCCATCCTTCGAAGCGTTCCTGGCGAAAGACCGGCACGATGGCCGCGATGCCGGTATCGCCCGAGGCGAATTCGATCGGGGGCGAGAACCGGGACCGTCGCTCCTGGCGAGCCAGTTCCAAGGCCGCGCGGGGTCCGGCGGCGTCCAACTCCCTTTGCTGTCCGCCTTCCTTCGGGACCTCCCAGCGGACTTTCAGGGAGGGATCGACCCAAGCAACCCGCTCGTAAGCGGAGGGACCGCCGAGAAGGGAAATCGCGTCAGCCACCCAAGCTTCCCGCGTCGGCTGGCCGGTGTACTCCCAGCTCCGCGCCATGTAGCCGAGCGAATGCACCTCCGCATCGAAGCGCGCCAGGATCTCGTTCTTCACCATGGTGGCGTTCGTTCCAAGCGTTTCGCCCATCTGCTCCTGCTCGCGGACGGCGAGGGCATGCCAAAGTACGATGGTTGCGGAAACCGCGGCCAGGGTGGTCGATAGCGGAAGCCAGCGTGGCGAGCGGTGCTCGGCCACGAACTCCTGAAGCCAGGCAACGCAGAACAATCCCACACCCAGCGCCAGGAATCCGAAAGCGGTATGCAGGGCCATTCGGCTGAGAAGCCCCCAGCCATAGGTTCCCGTCAGACCGGTGACGTAGCCGAGAAGCGCCATCGAACTGAGCGCGATCACCAGCGAGGCCAACATGCCGGTGAGCCATCTTCCGCGCCGGTAGCGGTGCAGGGCACCGGCGGTAATCGATGCCGATCCGACCAGCAGGAAGACGAGCGCGGCGACCGGCGACATCCGTCCGGGATGAGAGGTCTGGGTGACGATGTAGGTTTGGAACAACAACTGGTCGATCCCCAGATCCAGATCGAAGGCGTACTCCAGCAAGGTGAGCAATCCCACCGCCGCCACGATGCTGCCCAAGAGCAGCGCGAGCCACCGCCGCTTGGGCGAACCGATCGCCAGCAGGGCCGTCCCCGAGAAGAGGAAACACAGCGCCGTGTTGTATTTCATCGGCGCGAAGGTCGGATGCAACTGGACGAGCAGCGGCAAACGGGCGTGCCAGCCGATGAGGATCGCCAGCCCCAGCATCATGACCAGCACTCCGACGACCCGCGGCAGGTAGGGGAGCCATCGTCCAGGGTTCCCGACCTCCGTCATCTCCACCTCCCTGTTAGAGACACGCCTGCGGGAGGGGGGGGCGGCTTGGCGGAGAACGCTCTCCGGGTGATGCGGCTTGTGGCGGGGCCCTTCGGCTTTCGGGGTTCGAGCGGAGATCCCGGCAGCGCCCCGCCGGACCTCTCGGAGAAAGGTCCCTGCCTTATCTTAGTCGCGCACTTGGACATGTCTCCGCACCGGAGGAGTGCAGGACGCACCCTCTGCCCGTTTATCATCCGCACCTCCAAGGAGATCCGCACCGCCGTGCCAACCGCTTGCAATGGCGCGGTGCAAGGCAGGGAGTCTCGCCGAACCCGAAATGACATTGTAAGGTGTAGTGAACCATCGATTCCGGCCTTTGCTACAACCTTCTTTAATGTCTGCAATCTTTGCAGAGACGAGCTTCCCTCCCTGCAAATCTTGCCGTGCAAAGTGAACTGCACCCGTCCCGGAGAACCCTGGAACCGGTCCGGGCGCAGTCACTATCCCTGCAGGGAGAAACCGCTCAGGGCGACTGGGTCACCTCGAGCCGGGAGAACAACTTGGCGGGGGAAGAACCCGAGATGACCGCCGTCACGGTGGTCGTGCCGACCACGGGCGTGTCCGGGGTGGTGCCGAACGTGACGGTTGTCCCGCCATCCGCGGCACCGCTGGCGTGCCAGGTAACCAGATCCGTGCTCCACCGGTAGGAGGCGGTCAGGTCGCTGGCGGGACTGGCATTCTGCGGATGCAGGAAGGTCACGTTGCCACCGCTTTTTGCGATTTGCACGATGCCTTGGTTCGGAGAGGAAGGATTGGTCCCGAAGTAGTTCTCCACGCCATTCGCCAACCCGTCGCCATCAGCATCGTCATCGAGGCCATCGAGCGCACCCACCCCCGGATAACCGGCGATCCACGCGGCGAAGTCGGTGCCCGGATTCGGATTCAAGGTCACGCTGTCGAAGCTGCTTCCCCAGCGGATCTCGTCCCACGCCATCGAGTTGCTGGCGTAGTCGGAGAGGGCCAGCGACTCGAACTGCAGGTCCAGGCCCGAGATCGTCTGGCCACCCGCCGGTTCGCCCGAGCCAAGGGCTGGATCGATCCAAACCGTGACGCTGTCGGCACCGGTGGTCTCGCCGAGGTCGAACTTCACGACGAAGAGGTGGACATTGGCATCGGCAGGTGTCGCGAGATCACCGACCAAGCTGTCGTTGCAGCGGAAGCCGTAGCCGGTGAACCCGTAGTCGGCATCGGAAATGCCCGCCGAGAAGACGCGCTGGGCGGCATCCCCGGCCGGAGCTGCCCCACCGGTATTGTGGTAGAGCGCAAGCGTCGAGTGGGTGGAGGCATTGGCGGCGGCGTTTTCGTTGCCGGTCTTGTAGAGCCAGCTCAGGTAGCGGACACCGGTGGTGTTGCCCGCCGTGACGAGGGCCGGTTCAAGCAGGCGGTAAGTACGCCCGCTGTTGCCCGTGCCGATCCCGGCGGCATCAGCCGGCTTCCCGACCTGTTCGCCGCTGGAGCCGAGATAGAGCGGATTCGCATAGGCCAGCGATCCGGCGCTCACGGCGGGCTCGGCATTGGCGAAATCGATGTCCACCCATGGTCCGGTGTAACCAGTGACGGCCGGGTCCTGGAGCGGCAGTTCACCCGCCGTGTATCCCGCAGCAGTGTCGAAGGCATCGTGGCTGACCAGACCGTTCCAAGCCGGAAAGGTGTAAACCGTTGCGGTGTCGGAGGTCGTGACCAGGCCGGGCTCGATGCTATCGGTGATCTCCACGGTGTAGTCGCCCGCGTCTTCCGGATCGACATTGGAGAGGACCAGCGTGTCCGACGTTTCTCCGGAAAGCGGCGAGGCTCCCTTGTACCACTGGTAGCTCAACGTTTCGTATCCGAAGGCGATGACCGAAAGCTGCACCGTGGAACCCTCCACCGCATAAGCGTCCGAGGGCTGGGTGACGATTTCGGGATTCGCGTAGAAGACATCGAGGAAGGCGGCCTCGCTGGTGTCCGATCCGTTGACGTTGGTCGCGACCAGGCGGTAGTATCCTTCGTCCGTGAGCGCTACACCAGCCAGCGTGAGCGTACCCAAGGTTTGACCGGAGATCGGAGTCCAGCCGCTGGTGCCATTGGCCGAATACTCCCACTGAAGGTCCGGCGCGGGATCCGCGGCGGCGGAAGCGGTGAAGGTCGCGGTCGAGCCGACGCTGGCCGATGTATCTTCCGGCTGAAGACCGAACTCCGGGACGCCCGTAAGATCGGCGACCACCTGGAAGCCGGCGATGCCGCCCCACTCGTCGTTGTCGCGCATCTGCACGGTGATGGTCCGGGCGGCTCCGGAAAGACCGCTGAAGACGGCATAGTTCGCCCCCGTCGAATAGCCCGCTGTCGTGGTGTCGGTCGCCTGCGCGAAGGCAGCGTTGTTACCCGCGATGCTGGCCGGTCCCGTCGAGTTAAAATAGTAGGTCGTGGTCCCATCGGTCACCGAACCCTCGCGCCCGGCGACATCGGAGGAGAAATAGACGATGATGTCGTAGTTCGCGTACGGGATCTGGGAGATGGCGACCGATGAGGAGGTGACGGACGGGTTCCAGCCGGCAGGACCTGCATTGAGGTAGCCGTTGAGCAGCGCCTTGTTGTTGGAACCGTCGACGTCGGCGCCCGGTTGGCTGGCCTGAATGCGCCACCCCCCCCAGGAACCGTAGGAGATATCAAGCGTGGAGGGCGTCCCGGTGTCGTCGTTCAGGTCGTTAACGATCTTGTTGACCCAGGGGCTTCCGCCTCCGGGGACGGTATTGTTCCAGTTGGCGGCGGAGACCACTCCGGCGGTGGCGGAAACGGTGCCGAATTGGTCCAGGTTCCAACCGATGGACGAGGCCCGCGCCGAGAGGGTCATGGCGAGGCCGAGAGCGATGTGCATCTTCATGGGTTTACTCTTTGGGTTCTGATGGCCGGGGCCGCGCTTGAACCGCGACCCCGGCGAAGGAGGGTTTCAGCCGCGGCGGCGGCGCAGCAGGCCGAGCAGGCCCAAGCCCCCGAGCAGCGCGGCGGACGGTTCGGGCACGGCGACCACCTGGAAGCCGGCGATGCCGCCCCACTCGTCGTTGTCGCGCATCTGCACGGTGAGGGTTTGCGAGGTGCCGCTGAGGCCGGTGAATACGGCATAGTTGGCACCGGCGTAGTCGGAGTTGCTGGTGGATGTCGTCTGCGTCAGCGTGGCATTCGAGCCGGAGATGCTCGCCGGGCCGAGCGTGCTGAAGTAGTAGGTGGTCGCGCCGTTGACGACCTCGCCCTCACGCCCGGCGACATCGGCGGAAAAATAGACGATGATGTTGTAGCTCGCGTACGGGATCTCGGAAATGGCGACCGAGGACGAGGTGACGGACGGGTTCCAAGCGGCCGGGCCGGCATTGAGGTAGCCGTTGAGCAGTTCCTTGTTGTTGGAGCCGTCGCCATCGGTCCCCGGGTGGCTGCCCTGGAGGCGCCACGCCCCCCAGGAGCCGTAGGAGATGTCGAGCGTAGTGCCCACCCCGGTGTCATCGATCAGGTCGTTGACCGTCTTGCCGACATAGGGGCTGCCGCCCGAGGGGACGGTGTTGTTCCAATTCGCGGCTGAGACCACGCCGGCGGAGGTGGTGACGGTGCCGAATTGATCGACGCTCCAACTGATGATCGCGGCGGGTGCCGTGGCCACGGTGGCGAGGGAAAGGACGAGGAGGGCTTTCATGGATGAGTACGAGGTCATGGATGGGGTTTGTGTCATAGGGGGAGGGTTCAGGGGCGGCTCAGCCGGTAGAAGCGGCGGGCGGAGCCGAGCGGCACGATGGCGGAATTCGTCTGCGGCTGGGGATCGGCGGGCAGCCAATCGGAGAGGTCGTCGCTTTCCTCTAACAGCACGGTGCCGAGACCGTCGGGCCAGGTGAGAAGCGCGGTGGTGCCACCGGCCTGGGCCTCGATCTGAAGCCGCGCGGCGGGGAGAGGATCGGCTTGCGGGACGATCTGCACCGAGGCGATGCCAGCCCATTCGTTGTTGTCGCGCATCTGCACCGCGACCGTCTGGTCCTCGCCCGTCAGACCGCTGAAGACGGCATAATTGGCATCGGGCCAGGCTTCGTCCGTCATCTGCGTGGTACGGGCGAAGGTCGCATTCGTGCCCGAGATACTGGCCGGGCCGGACGTGCTGAAGTAGTAGGTCGTGGTGCCGTCGCTGACTTGACCCTCCCGGCCTCCTTGATCGGAAGAGAAGTAAACGATGATATCGTAGTAGCCATGGGGAATCTGCGAGAGAGTGACGGAGGACCGCGTCGTCGGCGGGTTCCAGGTGGCCGGGCCGGCGTTGAGGTAGCCGTTCAACAAGCGCTTGTTCGAAGTGCCGTCGCCGTCGGCAGCCGGGTTGCTGCCCTGGATGCTCCATGTGTTGTAGGAGCTGTAGCTGATATCGAGCGTGGTCGGGAGGCCGCTGCTGTCGATCAGGTTGCTGAGCGGGTTGTCCGGCCACGAGTTGTTCCAGTTGGCAGCGGGAACCACGCCGGCGATGGCGCTGCCGCTGACCGTGCCGAAGCGGTCGTAGTTCCAGCCGACGATCTGCGGCGGACCGACCGGGGTTGCGACACGCGCTCCCGAATCGGGCGTCTCCCCGCCGGGCACGAGGGCGGAGACCACATAGTAGTACGTGGTGCCATTCTGCACCGCGGTGTCCGTGAAGGAGGTTTCCGTCAACCCGTCCGCGATGACCGTGAAGGGGCCGCTTTCGGAGACCCCGCGCTTGAGCCGGTAGGACGCGGCGGAAGCGAGCGTTTCCCAATTCAAGTCAGCATGCCCGTCACCGGCGCTCGCGCCGGTCATCCAGGGCGTCGGCAGATGATTACCCGACAGACGGAAGAGCGCTGCGCCGTGCGGCGCGATGAAGGGCGAGAAGGTGCCGTCGTAGGGACCGAGGTCCGACTGGTCCCACAGCGAGCGGACCTGCGCGTCGCCGGTGAAACCGAGCACGGTGAGATCCACGGGAACATTCGCGCCGGCAGCGCCGGTATTGAAGATGGCGAGGTACTTGTCCGCGGAGCCTTCCGCATCCGCGATCCACGCGACCAGATCACCGCTGCGGAAAAGCTGGCGGTTGTGCGTGCTGTGCTGGTTGACCGCGAGAACCTCGTCGTTGGTGAGCAGCGAGAGCGTGAAGGCATCCATCTGCGTCATGTCGCCGCCATGGATGAGGGGCGATCGGGCGATGGCCCAGAGGCTCATCAGCGTGTACTGCTCGCTGGTCGTGAAGTTCGTCGTGCGACCGCTCGCCGTGGTACTTCCGCCTTGGATTTTTCCGAGCGGCAGCATGTCGGCATCCGGGAAGTGGCCGGGACCGCGATAGGGAGTCCAATCGTGCAGACGCTGGAACTGCTCGTAGAGCGCGCTCCAGTTGTCCCAGAAGTCATCGCTGATCCGCCATTGGTTGGCGTACTCCATCGCGTGCGCGCCGCGATCCACCGGCGTCTCGCCCGGCGAGGTGCTGAAGACGATGGGCCGCCCGGTCTTGTCGATCGCCTTGCGGATCGCCTCGATCTCCTTGAGGTGATAGGGCCGGCTGAGATCGTCGATCTTCACGAAGTCCACTTCCCATGAGGCGACCAGCTCCATCAGCGAATCGTAGTAGGCCTGCGCGCCCGGCTTGGTCATGTCCACGCCATACATGTCGGGGTTCCACGAGCAGGTGCTGTTGACGTCGGCGATGTCCTTCGCGGAATACGCGGTCCCCTTCACCGGCAGATCCTGCTGCCACGCCTGACGGGGAATGCCGCGCATCATGTGGATGCCGAACTTGAGTCCCTTGCCGTGGATGTAGTCGGCCAGCGGCTTGAAGCCCGCACCAGCAGTGGCGGAGGGGAAGCGGTTGGTCGCCGGGGTCAGGCGGCCCCATTCGTCCATGACCAGCGTGGCGTTGGCGTCGTAGTTGAAGCCGCTGGCATTCGGCTCGTACCACTGGATATCCACCGTGATGAGGTTCCACCCGTGCGACAAAAGGTTCGCCGCCATGTAGTCGGCCTGGGCCTTGGTCTTGTCCTCGTTGACCGTGGTGCCGTAGAAGTCCCAGCTATTCCACCCCATGACGGGGCGCTCCGCCCACGAGTGGAAGGCGGGCGGGGTTTGCGCCGGAAGAAAGGGAGCGAGGGCGATGGATAGGGCGACGGCTGGCAGCAGTCGCGTGATGGAAAGGATCACGTGAGGTCTTGGGTCGGCGGGCTTCGCAAAGTGCCGGAATATCCGGACACGGGTTGCAGAAGATAGCAGCCCCCTCGTATTCCCCCAATACCCTCAACTGCGGGTATCCCCGCCGTTCCCCCGGCCGGTGATGTACTTCGCCACCGCCTCCGCCCGCGAGTGGACGTGCATCTTCTCGTAGATGTTCTTCAGGTAGCTGCGGATGGTCTCCACGCTCAGCGAGAGGCTGTCGGCAATCTCCTTGTTCACGAAGCCCTTCGCCAGCAGGTCCAGCACCTCGGTCTCGCGCTGGCTCAGGCGGTCCATCTCGTTGCGGGCCTTGCCACGGCGCCGGAAAAACCCGGCCACACGGCGCGCGATGCCACTGGTCATCGGCACCCCGCCGTGCAGGACGTCCAGCAAGGCGTTATGTAGTTCGCCCGGCGTGGAGTGCTTGAGCAGGTAGCCATCCGCCCCGGCCTCCAGCGCGGGAAAGACCATCTCCTCGTCATCGGACGCGGTCAGGATCAGCACGCGGCTCTCCGGGAGCAATTCCTTGAGCCGCACCGTGCATTCGATGCCCGACATGCGCGGCAGGAAGATGTCCATGAGCACGATGTCCGGCTTCAGCGGCGGGATCGCTTGCAATGCCTCCTCGCCCGAGGAACAGGCGCAGACGCAGGAAAACCCCTCGAACCCGTTCAACAGTCTTGCCCAC
>CAMLOZ010000036.1 GCA_946481625.1 uncultured Haloferula sp.
GATTCCCGATCCGGAGAAGCGGATGACCTGGTCGCGCGACGGCAACTGGACTTTCCCGGAAGGGCAGATCTGGGTGAAGCACTTCGACCTCGAGTCGGAACGCGGCAACCCGGCCTCGCCGAAGAAGCGGATCGAGACGCGCGTCCTGGTGAAGAACTCCACCGGCATGTATGGCGTGAGCTATCGTTGGAACGAGGCGCAGACGGAAGCGACCTTGGCGGAGGATGGCGGCGAGGATTTCCCGGTGACTCTGACAGTTGAGGGCCAGCAGTACTTCCAGCAGTGGCGGATCCCGAGCCGGGCGCAGTGCATGACCTGCCACTCGCCGCAGGCGGGACACGCGCTGTCCTTCAACACGCGGCAGCTCAACCTTTCGCGCGACATCAACGGCTTCACGGGGAACCAGATCGACCAGCTCTCGGGCGCGGGTTACCTCACGAACCTGCCGGATTCGACCAACCTGCTGCCGCGGCATCTGCGTCCGGACGAGAACGACTATCCGCTGGAAGCGCGGGTGAGATCCTACCTGGCGGTGAACTGTTCCTACTGCCATGCGGGTGCGGAAGGCACCGCGCCGACGGCTTGGGACGGGCGCCATCAGCTGACGCTGGAACAGACCGGCCTGGTGAACGGCGAGGCGAACTCGAATAACGGCAATCCCGCGAACAAGCTGGTGGTGCCGGGGGACACCCTGCACTCGATCGTGCTCAACCGGGTGGCGGTCACGAACGGCTTCGCGAAGATGCCGCCGCTGGGCAGCAACGAGATCGACCACGTGAGCGTGGATTTGTTGACAAATTGGATCAACGGAACCTTGCCGGACAACCAGACCTACGCGGAATGGCGGCTGGCAACGTTCGGCTCGGCGGATTCGCCGGAAGGGGAGGCCGCGGTCGATGCCGATGGCGACGGCGTATCGAACCATGAGGAGTTTCTCGCGGGCACTTCGCCGTTGAATGGATCGAGCTTCCTGCGCCCCGCGCTGACACGGACAGGCGGGGAGGTTACGATCGGCTTCGATGTGCCGGCCAACCGCTCGGTCCGGGTGCAATCCTCCGCGAATCTCCTGGATTGGTCCCTGTGGGATGTCCCAGGCAACGACGGGGTTTCGCTGCCTGCCGGCGAGCAGTCGATCTCCGGGCCTTCTGCGGATCCCGCCCGCTTCTTCCGCCTTTTGATCGAGGAGCGTTGATGCTTATTTGATCGGTCATGAAGTTGCCCGTGTTGACGCTGGTTTTCGCTCTCGCCGGGCCCGTGCACGGGGGGCTGATCCATGAATGGCGTTGCAACGAAAGCTCGGGGACGGTGCTGGAGGACAGCATCGGAAACCATGACGCCGAGGTTGTGGTTTTGGCGGATGGTGGCGGCTACAGCTTTACGGGCGGCGCGGTCCGCCTGGATGGCGGGACGCGGACGCAGGCCGATTACATCCGCATTCCGGACGCAGTCTTCGACGGGCTTTCCGAGGTGACGCTGGAGATCTGGGCAACGCCGCACACTTTCCAGAACTACGGGCGGGTCTTCGAGATCGGCCCCGGCACGGACAATCCTGCGGACAACATCCTGCGCCTTGCCTTTAGTACCGGCACGAACGGCAACCAACCCTACATCGGCCTGAAGCCGCTGGCGAACTACACCGCGAATCTCAGCACGGCGGCGGATTCGCTGCATCACTACGTGGTGGTGTGGAGCACGGTGAACGGCGGGCGCATCGATTGGTATCGCGATGGCGTGGCGGTGGCCGGCTTCGATACCGGCGGGCGCACCATCGCGACCCTGGCGGGACTGCCGCAGACCGAATTCATCCTCGGCCGCTCGCACTTCACGGCCGACGCGACGGCGAATGCGAGCTTCCATGCGGTGCGTCTCTACGACCAGCCGCTATCGCAAGCGGCGATTGGTGCGCTGGCAGGGGCCGGGCCGGAAGGGGCGGGCTTCGATCCACCGGTTGCGGTGGCGGACTCGGTGACGCTTCATCCCGGCGGAGCGGTCGCGCTGGAGGTGGTGGCGAACGACACGAGCCCGGTCATCGATCCGGCAAGCGTGGAGATCGTCGCTCCCGCCTCTGCGGGGAGCGCTACGGTACGACCCGACGGGAAAATCTACTATGTGCATGGTGGTCCGGGGAGCGCCGACGCGTTTTCCTACACGGTGCGGGATGTCTTCGGGAACCTCTCCGCGCCCGCGGTGGTCACGGTCAATATCGAGTCCGGCACGCGACTGCCCGCGCCGACGCTCGCGATGCCCGCTCAACCGCCGCCGGTTGCGATCGCCGCCGTGGATGCATTCCCCGGGCTGACCTTCGAGGACGCTCTGTGTATCCGCCATGCGCCGGGCGAGACGGACCGGATCTTCATCGGCGAGCGGCGCGGGCGGATCAGCTACGTGCCGGATATCCACGCGGCGGTGCCCGAGCGGAAGGTGCTGCTGGATATCACGGCGAAGGTTTCCTACGACGACACGAACGAGGGCGAGCTCGGCTTGATGAGCTTCGCTTTGCACCCGGATTTCGCGGAAAACGGGTATCTCTACGTCTTCTACACCGCGCCGGGGTCGCCCTACTTCGACCGCGTCTCGCGCTTCACGCTGAACAAGGACGGCAACGGCGATCCGATCCTGGTTGATCCGGTCGCGCAGAGTTCGAGCGAGTTGATCCTGATCAACCAGCAGGACGAGGTCTTCAACCACAACGCGGGCGACATCCACTTCGGGCCGGACGGTTTCCTCTACATCTCGATGGGTGACGAGGGCGACCAGATGAACCAGCGCCTGAATTCGCAGCGGATCGACAAGGATCTTTTCTCCGCGGTGCTACGGATCGACGTGGACAAGGAGTCGGGGATCGAGCCGAACGCGCACGCGGGGATCCCGACGGACAACAACATGGCGAGGTTTTCGATTCCGGCGGACAACCCCTTCCGCGCGGCATCGGGCTGGGACGGGACTTTCAACGGCAGCGCGATCCCGGATCTCACGAAAGTGAGGACCGAGTTCTGGGCGGTGGGCTTCCGGAGTCCGTGGCGGATGTCCTTCGATTCGGAGACGGGAGATTTGTGGGTGGGCGACGTGGGGCAGTACACGTGGGAAGAGGTCGCGCTGGTGAAAAAAGGCGAGAACCACGGCTGGGCTTTCCGGGAGGGCTTCCAGCAGACGCCGAACACGCCATCGACCTACATCACCGCGCCGCCCGCCGGGTTCACCCATGTGAATCCGGTGTGGGACTATCCGCACTCGGGCGGCTCGGCACCGGCGAACTTCAGCGGGAATTCGGTGACGGGTGGGGTGGTGTATCACGGGACGCGGATCGCGGCGCTGACCGGCTCGTATATCTTCGCCGACTTCCGCAGCGGGAACATCTGGTCGCTGCGGCGGAATGAAGGGGCACCCGCCACGGTGGTGCGGCTTGCGGGGGATGCGGGGATTGCGGGAATCGGTACCGATCCATCGAACGGCGACGTGCTTTTCGCCGACTATACGGAAGGGAAGATCAAGCGGCTGGTGCAGCAGGACGCGAGCGGGTCGGGCTTCCCGGCGACGCTGTCCGCCACCGGAATCTTCGCCGATCTGGCGACACTGGCGCCGAATCCGGGGGTAATCGCGTACGAGCCGAACGTGCCGTTCTGGTCGGATCACGCGATCAAGAAGCGGTGGTTCGCCATTCCGGGGACGACGGACAGCGTGGGCTTCGCGGCCGAAGGCAACTGGAGCTTCCCGGCGGGCATGCTGTGGGTGAAGCATTTCGATCTCGAGACCGAGCGCGGCAATCCCGCCACGAAGAAGCGGCTCGAGACTCGCGTCCTGGTCCGCAATGCGGCCGGGAGCTACGGCGTGAGCTACCGCTGGAACGAGGCGGGGACCGAGGCGACGCTGGTGCCGGACGCGGGCGTGAGCTTCGACGTGCCGGTGACGGTGGGCGGCGTGACGGCGAACCAGACCTGGGAAATCCCATCGCGCGGTGCCTGCATGCTCTGCCACACGGTGCCGGGCGGGCATGCGCTCAGTTTCAACACGCGCCAGATGAACCGCGTGGCCACGATGATGGGCGAGACGGGCAACCAGATCGCGTTGCTGCGGTCCGCGGGTTATCTGAGCGGTCCGGAGAGTCCGCTGGCTTACACGCCGCCGCATGCCGTGGCGGACGACGATTCCACGACCTTGGAATTCCGCGTGCGGTCCTATCTGGCGGTGAACTGTGTTCAGTGTCACCAGCCGGGAGGTGCGGCACCTTCGACGTGGGATGCGCGTCCCGAACTCACCCTGGAGGAGACGGGCCTGGTCAACGGCATCGCGGAACGGCCGAGCGATGATCCGCTCGACCGGCTGATCGTGCCCGGAGATCCGCAACACTCGGTGCTGCTGCAGCGGATCCAGGCGGGGAACGGCTTTTCGCGCATGCCGCCGCTGGGCAGCCATGTGCTGGATCAGGCGGCGATCGATCTGGTGACGGCGTGGATCACGACCGAACTGCCGGGGCGCTTGCTCTATGACGACTGGCGGGCGGTTCATTTCAGCGAAGGCGATCCGACCGGCGAGCGGACGGCAGATGCCGATGGCGACGGGCTTTCGAACCACGAGGAGTTCCTGCGCGGGAGCCCGCCGCTTGCCGGCGGGGATGCGTGGCAGGCCGCTTTGATCCAGGGCGAGGAAGGCTGGCGGATCCGCCATTTGCGGAAGGCGCACCGCGGTTACCTGATCGAGACCAGCGACGACCTCGACACTTGGTCGCTGTGGGACGATCCGCTGAATGTCCTGCGATACTCGGATGCCGACGAGTGGGTGGAGCTTCCGCTGGGAGAGGACCAGTCCGCGACGCGCTTCTTCCGCTTCCAAATCACGGAGCCCTGATCATGGTGGCGGCATGCGTTTGCGGGTGCTTGCCGTGCCGAATTCGAAGACCAGTGAAGTGGTCGGTTGGGAGGATGACCCAAGGGCCGGTCGCGTGCTGCGGGTGAAGATCGCCGCGCCGCCGTTGGACGGAAAAGCCAACGCGGCGCTAAGGGAATTTCTTGCGCGATACCTCGGGATTCCGAAGTCGAAGGTCACGCTCGACAAGGGCGACACGTCACGGATCAAGACTTTCCGACTGCCGGAAGGCACCACGATTCTCGGGGTCTAACCATCGCATGAAAAAAATCGCGTGAATTGTCGCTGGCGCATTGCCAGTCGGCGCGGGTCTTGGTAGGAGGCGGGCGGATGGCGTGGTCGTTCCGTCAGATGGAGTTAACTTGGGGAAGAAAGCCCCGGGCAGTGCCGCCGTCCCCGTCGCGAACTTCCACGACAAAGACGGACGGAGGATTGACGGAGTGGTGCCGGGAAACGGCCGCCAGCCTTGGTCTTCCAGAGCTTTCGCGGCGAGTGCGGGTGGGCTGGAACTCGCGCATGCAGACGACCGCCGGGCGTGCATGGTGGCCGGACCGCTTGATCGAGTTGAATCCGAAGTTGAAGGAGCAGGCGCCGGAGGAGGTGTGGCGGACCTTGCGCCATGAGCTCGCGCATCTGGTCGCTTACGAGCGGGCCGGACGGCGCCGGATCGAGGTGCACGGGGAGGAGTGGCGGGCGGCCTGCGCCGAGCTCGGCATTCCGAACGAGCAGCCTTTCCACAACCTGCCCTTCAAGCGGAAGCGGATGAAGCGGAACTTCGCATACGTCTGCCCGCAGTGCTACACCACGATCCGGCGGGTGAAGAGGATCGACCGGATGGTGGCGTGCTACGCTTGCTGCCGGAAGTACAGCGGGGGCTTGTTCGATTCGCGCTTCAAGCTTCAGGAGCAGAAGCTGTAACGCGGCTTCCTGTCGATATGGAGGACCCATCGATGCCGGGCAAGGGGCGGCGGAAGGCGAAGCGCAAGCTGCCGCTGTGGGCGCTGTTGCCTTTGCTCGCGATCTGGATGGTCAGCCTTTTTGATGACTACCAATCCATCCGGACATCACCGCTTGAAGGGTGGTCGATGTGGAGGGTGGCCGACCAGGATCTGATGATCGAGACCACCGCCCTGCCGGTGCCTTGGGGTGCGGCGGACGCCGCTGGAGATCGCGAGGGAAGCGACTTGTATGCGCGATGGGCGGGGGTGCTGGAAAAGGACGAGGACCCGCGCTCGCGGAGCGGAGCGGCGGTCCTGTGGAAGTTGGCGGGGGATCTGGACAAGGCCTCCGGGGTAGAGCGTTCCGAAACCGACAATCCGGATTTCGACAAGCTGGTGACCGCCTTGGTCCGGGATCGCAGGCCGGACCGTCAGGCGGTTGAGGATTGGGGGCAAGCGATCCTTGCGGACGGCGAAGCCTATTGGTGGGAGGAGCAGCTCTACTTGCAGCATGCGCGACGGGCGAATCCGGAGACGACGGCGGCGGTGCGGGCGCGGGTCGAACAGCGGGAAAGCCGCTGCGTGTGGATGGCATGGGGCGCTTACGGGATCACGATCGGTCTCGCCGTGGCGGGGCTGGCCGGGTTCGTGATGGTGGCGAAGCGGCGGGTGAATTTCAGCGTGCTGCATCGGTCGCCCGCGGTCTTCCGGCGGATCGACTGGCGGAAACCGCTTGCCGCCGTAGCGCTTGCGGATGTTTTGGCGGGCTTGCTCCTGATCGTTCTCGGCTGGGTATTGGCGATGATTCCGGAGGTGAGTCTGGGAGATGTGATCGCGCAGGATACGATCTGGCGGTGCTTTCCGGCGGCTCTTGTCGGGGTGCTGCTGTTCCGGCGGCCGAGCACGGCGATCCGGGCGCTGGGAATCGACCGGCCTTTCGCCTGGTGGGCGGTGCTCGCGGCCTTGGGGATCACGCTGACCCTGGAATTCCTCTGCTGGTGGGCGCTTCCGCAGGACGGTGAGGACCTGGCGAACTTTGCGGCGGATCCGTGGGGTTTCGGCTGGGGTGGTTTGGGCTACACGCTCTTGAGCGCGTGTGTCCTGGCACCGGTTTGCGAGGAGATCGTTTACCGCGGGGTTTTGTTCAACACGATCGCGGCGCGCTTCGGCTTGTGGCCCGGTCTGGTGATCGCGAACGTGGTTTTCTCGGCGATCCACGGATACCCGCTGGATGCGAGCGTCGCGACGTTCCTTTTCGGAGTGGTCGCGGCGCTGCTGTATCGCGTCACCGGGTCGCTGGCGGCGGCGATCGTGATGCACTCGCTGTTCAACCTTTATTGCACGGCGCTGAACTGGACTTCGCTGGAGGCGGTCTATTGGTAGCCTTCAAGGTTCCACGCGTTTGGACATTTGAGCCCCGTAATCGCGAAGGTGCCTTTCAAGCGTCTCGGACATCGCGGCCGCCTTCTCCGGGTGGGAGTTGGTCAGATTGGTCGATTCGGCCAGGTCGGAAGCGAGGTCGTAGAGTTCGGTGGAGTTATCCGCGTGGTTGCGGATGAACTTCCAGGTTCCTTCGTGGAGGATCGAGAAGTGGTCGTTGTTGTGGCCGTGGGGGTAATGGGTCACAAGCCATTGCGGACGATGGTATGTGGTTTCACCCTTCAGGTAGGGGCGCAGGTCATGGCCGTCGAAGGTGGGGATGTCCTTTGCTCCTGCCATGCCGAGCAGGGTGGGAAAGAGGTCGGCGAGGGCAACGAGGTCGTCCGTGCGCGAGCCGGGTTTCACGGGCAGCGAGGACTGGAGAGAGTTCCCCGGAGAAGGCTTGGCCCATGCGGCGATCATGGGAACGCGGACGCCTCCCTCGTAACGCATGGCCTTCTTGCCGCGTAGCGGGGCGTTGCCGGAGACGATGGGTTTGTCGTTGTTGTTCGGGATCGGAGCATCGCCCCCGTTGTCGGAGAGGAAGACCACGAAGGTGTCTTCCGCGATGCCCAGTTCGGCGAGCTTCGCGAGGATGTCGCCGAGCGAGCGGTCCATGCCTTCGATGAGGCTGGCATAGGCGCGCTGGGCGGGAGGAAGGTCGGAGTAATTCGCGGCAAAGCGGGGATCCTTCTGGAAGGGAGAATGGACGGCGTAGTGGGCCATGTAGGCGAAGAAGGGTTTGTTGCCCTTCGTCGCGTCCCCGATGGCGGCACAGAATTCCTGCGTCAAGACGTCCGTCAGGAAGGCATCCTCGCCATGCCATTTCTCCAGGCCGGTGACGTGGTTCGCGCCTTTGCCGAAGTGGTCCTTGGCGAAGTAGGAGGCGGGATGGCCGATCTCGTTGCCCGCGATATTCACGTCGAAGCCGATGGATTTCGGATCTTGGGCGAAGGCACCCTGGCTGCCGAAGTGGGCCTTGCCGCAGTGGATGCTATGGTAGCCGGCCTCGCGCAGGAGCGAGGGCAAAGGCCTCTCGGTGGCGGCCATGCCGGTACGGAGCCACCCGTCCGGCGAGCGGAGATGGGGCACGTCGTGGTCGCTATTCTCGGCGCCGGTCGGGCTGGTCCAGTTCGTGACGTGGTGGCGGGCGGCGTTCTTGCCGGTCATCAAGGTGACGCGCGAGGGTGTGCAGACCGGGTGGGCGTAGGCACGGGTGAAGATCATGCCGCGTGCGGCGAGCGCTTCCATGTTCGGCGTGCGGTAGCGGCGGTTGAGGTCGCTGGTCACGGGCTCGCCGACGGCGTTGCGGGCGAAGGGAAGCGAGGTGTCCTGCCAGCCCATGTCATCGACGAGGAAGACGAGGAGATTGGGGCGGTCGGCCGCCAATGTGGGCCTGGCGAGAAGCAGGAGGATCGGGAGAAATGTCTTCATTCTGAGGGCATTCGCCGTCGGGCGGTTGCTTCGGCAAGGAGATTTCGCCTTTCCACAAACAACTTTCGCAACCCGGCGGGCGGGCGGAGGTTTCTTTAATCGCAACCGCACTCTTCCTGCCATGCTCCCGGCCGCACCTGACGAATGGACGATCTTCGAAGCCGCGCACTTGCTCCGCCGCGCGGGCTTCGGCGGATCACCGGATGAAATCAAGGTCTTCCATTCGCTCGGCCGGAAGCAGGCCGTCGATGCACTGCTGGCGCCGGAGGAACCGCTGAACGCCTTTCCGTTGCCGGCGTGGGCGGACCGCGGCTCGGCATCGGCCGAGGCGCGCGAGCGGGCGATGGAGGTTCGCGAGATGCGCGAGGAGACGCGGGAAATGACGCCCGAGCAGGCGGATCGCACCCGCCGCCAATTCAACCAGCAGCGGCAGCGCGAGGCGCGCGCCCGCTCTCTCGAGGCGCAGGACTGGTGGTTCAAGCGGATGCTGAAGACCAAGGCGCCGCTGCGCGAGAAGATGGTGCTCTTCTGGCACGACCATTTCGCGACCTCCTTCCAGAAGGTGAAGCAGCCGGTGTTGCTAATGCAGCAGAACGAACTTTTCCGCCAACATGCGACCGGTTCGTTCAAGGAACTGACGCATGCGATCGTGAAGGATCCGGCGATGATGCTCTACCTCGACACGCAGAATTCGAAGAAGGGCAAGCCGAACGAGAACTTCGCCCGCGAGGTGATGGAGCTCTTCACCCTGGGCGAGGGCCATTACAGCGAGCAGGATATCAAGGAAGCGGCGCGGGCTTTCACCGGATACCAGATCAACCGCCTGACCGGCGCGGTGGTCCACAACAAGCGGCAATCCGACACCGGCGAGAAGACGATCTTCGGGCGCAAGGGGCGCTACGACGGCGACGGGGTGGTGGATCTCATCTTCGAACAGAGCGCCGCGTCCCGCTTGATCCCGCAGAAGCTGTGGGAGTACTTCGTCGCGGAAAATCCGCCGAAGGACGGTGCGGAAGCGCTCGCGAAGTCGTTCCGCGACGCGGACTTCAAGGTCGAGCCGCTACTGCGGGAGATCTTCCTTTCGAAGGCCTTTTACTCGGAGAAGGTGATCCGGGACCAGATCAAGTGCCCGATCCAGTATCTGGTGCAGATGTTCAAGGAGCTGGAGCTTTCCGGCGCGCCGAACGCGTACCTGCTGAATGCCCAGCAGCAGCTCGGCCAGGTGCTCTTCATGCCGCCGAACGTGGCGGGCTGGGATTGGGGCAAGGCCTGGATCAACACCAACACGCTCCTTTCACGCTACAACGTGGCCGGTTTCATCACGAAGGGGTCGCAGGAGTCCGAACCGCCCGATGGCGATGACGGGATGATGGAGATGGAGGACCGGCGGCAGGCGCGGATCGGCAATGCGATGAAGCGCGCCGAACGTGCCTGGGCAGGCCCCGATTACGACAAGATCGCTCCGCGGCCTCTGCGGGAGGATCCCGAGAAGCTCATCGATTCGCTGGTGTTCCGTTTCTTCCAATCCCCGCTGGGCCCGAAGGAACGCGAGACCTTCGTCGAATACGCGCGCTCGAAGAAGGGCGTGGTCTTTACCAACAAGGAAACCGGTGAGCTGTGCCACCTGATGCTGAGCACGCCGCAGTACCAGCTCGCTTGAGGCTCGTTGGAAGTTCCAAGATTTAAGTTCCAAGATTCAAAGAAAGGCAGATCCTCCGATGAAAACGAGACGTGAATTCCTCCGCTCCACGGTGCTGGGCGCTTCGGCGACCTGGACGGTGCCGATGTTCGTCGAGCGCACCTTCGCCGACCTCCACATGGGCGCGCGCGACCTGGCGACGCAGCCGGTGACGGGCAAGGATGGTACGGTCCTGGTCGTACTTCAGCTCGCGGGCGGCAACGACGGCTTGAACACGCTGGTGCCTTTCACCGACGACGCCTATCACAAGGCACGGCCGCGTCTGGCGAAGAAAGAGAAGGAGATCATCACCCTCAGCGATCACGTCGGACTGAACGCCTCGATGCCCTACCTCGGCAGCCTCTTCAAGGAAGGCAACCTGGGCGTGGTGCAGGGCGTGGGCTATCCGAACCCGAACCGCTCGCACTTCGTCTCGACCTCGATCTGGGAAACGGCGGATATTGCGAACCGCTCGAGCACCGGATGGATCGGCCGCTACTTCGACAACGCCTGCTCCGGAGCCGATCCGACGGTGGGGATCAGCCTGAACAAGACCCAGCCCGAGTCCTTCGGCGCGCTCAAGAACCCGGGCGTCTGCCTGAGTTCGCCCGAGCTCTACCGCTGGATCCACGGCGGCGGCGAGAAGGCGCAGGCCGAGGAGTTCTTCGCGTCGCTCAATTCTCCCGAGGATGACGATTCTCCTGCCGATGGCGCTTCCATCGACATGCCGGCGGGCGGCAAGGTGGGCGGTATCGAGGGCGAGGGGAACCTCGCGTTTCTCGAACGCGTGGCGATGGACGCGCGGGTGAGCTCGGCGAAGATCCTGGAGCTCGCGGCGAAGCACAAGACGAAGGTTGCCTACGAAGGCACGCCGATTGCCCGCAGCCTGAACATGGTTTCGCGGCTGATCGCGGGGGGGATGCCGACGCGCGTTTACTATGTCAGCCATGGCGGCTTCGATACCCATAATCAGCAGGTCAATTCCCATGACCGCTTGCTTGGGCAGCTCGACCGCGCGCTGAAATCGTTCTTCGCCGACTTGAAAGCACAGGGTAATGCGGAGCGCGTGGTGTTGATGACCTTTTCGGAGTTCGGCCGTCGCGTTTCGGAGAACGCGAGCGCGGGCACCGACCACGGCAGGGCCTCCTGCCTCTTCGTCGCGGGCGAGCGCGTGAAGGGCGGGCTCTACGGGAAGTATCCGAGCCTGACCGATCTCGATCAGGGCGATCTCAAGCACACGGTGGATTTTCGCGGGGTGTATGCCTCGGTGCTTCAGGGTTGGCTGAAAACTTCCGCGAAGCCGATTCTCAAGGGCGACTTCCCGACGATGCCGATCATCGGCTAGCCGGTTCGACCCCTACTCGAAATGGGGAGCTTTGCGTTGCAAGCAAAGCGCGCGGCCTGGTGTATTCATCGGGCCATGAAACCCGTTCTTTCCTCCGTCTTTGCTGGTGCCTTTACCCTCCTCGGTGCCGGCGCGGCAGAGCCCGTCACCGCCGCAAAGGAGGGCTCGCAGATGGTCGTGCGCTCCGGGGACCGCGAGATCCTTCGTTACCAAGCCGAGCCCGGGGACTTCCCCCGGAAGGACATCAAGGAGATCTTCCGCCGCGGTGGCTACATCCAGTCGAT
>CAMLOZ010000037.1 GCA_946481625.1 uncultured Haloferula sp.
CGGTGCTGACCTTTGTCTCGCTGCTGCCTTACGTCATCGTCCGGTACAATGTCGGGGCCATCGAAGTCATCCGGGAAATCGCGTGTTCGCTGAGCGTGGTGGGCATCTCCGCGATGATGTGCGCGGGTGCCATCGGGGCGTCCTCGTTCAGGGGTCTGCTGGCACGGATCGGGGTGATCGCCCTTTTCATCGGCTCGATGATCGCCGGCTGCGGTATCCCGCTGGCAGCGGCGGGAGCGGTGACCGATGAAGCAGGCCTTTTCTATCATCTCAACGCGCTGGCAGGGACCATCTGCTACACCACGCTCGGCCTTTCGCTCGCCCGCTCGCGGTTGCGCCTGGTGATCCATGCCTACGAGGTGAAGCCGAGCTTCATGGTGGTCGGCCTGCTGATCTTCACCCCCTTCGTGGTCGGCATGGCCACGGCGATGACGGTGGGTTACGCCGGGTTCGTAGGACTGATCGGGATGACGCTGGTGGCGATTTATGCGGATGCCACCCCGAAGGCCCCGGCCTGGGTCAAGCCGCCGGCTCCGAACGTGCCCCCTCCGATGCATGACGCATCCGCTTGAAAGAATGCACTAGGATGTTTGCGACGTGATTCCCTACTAGCGGGCCTCACCTCGGGTGATCAATGTGGGGGCGATGACCTCCACGAAAACCCTCGCGTTTCTTCTCTTGGCCGGGTCCGCCATGGCGGAGTCCTTTCCGGTCACCATCCGTGTCGACGCCGAGCGGCCGGGTCCCGAGCTCAAGCCGATCTGGCGGTTCTTCGGTGCGGACGAGCCGAACTACGCCTACATGAAGCATGGCGACGAGCTGCTCGGACATCTCGGCGAGATGAAGCCGAAGGAGGTTTTCTTCCGCGCGCACAGCTTGCTGGTGACCGGGGACGGCACACCCGCGCTCAAGTGGGGCTCGACCAATGCCTACACGGAGGATGCGCAGGGCAATCCGGTCTATGACTGGACCATCGTGGACCGCATCTTCGACACGTATCTGAAGAACGGTGTCCGTCCTTACGTGCAGATCGGCTTCATGCCGCAGGCGCTTTCGGTGAAGCCGGAGCCGTACCGCCACCACTGGACCCCGCGCGCGAAGTACGACGAAATCTACACCGGCTGGGCCTACCCGCCGAAGGACTGGGCGAAGTGGGAGGAACTCGTCTATCAATGGGCCAAGCACTCCGCCGAGAAGTATGGCAAGGAGGAGGTCCTGCGCTGGTACTGGCAGACCTGGAACGAACCGAACATCGGCTACTGGCGCGGCTCGCGGGACGAGTTCTTCAAGCTGCACGACCACGCGATCCGCGCCGTGCGCCGCGCGATTCCGGGCGCGAAAGTCGGCGGTCCGGATCTGGCCGGAGGAGCGGGCGGCGATTTCTTGAAGGCCTTCCTCGAGCACTGCATCAAGGGCAAGAACACGGCGACCGGAGAAACCGGCACGCCGATCGATTTCATCTCCTTCCACGCGAAGGGTGCGCCGAAGGATGTGAAAGGCCGCGTGCAGATGGGAATTTCGAACCACCTCCGCGATATCGACGCGGCGTTCTCGGTGATCGCTCGCTATCCGGAGATGAAGGGCAAGCCGATCGTCATCGGGGAGTCCGACCCCGAGGGTTGTGCGGCCTGCCAGGGACCGAACCTCGCCTACCGCAACGGGACGATGTACTCGAGCTACACCGCCGCGAGTTTCCCGCGGAAGCTCGACCTCGCGGACAAGCACGGCGTGAACCTCGAGGGCGCGCTGACCTGGGCTTTCGAGTTCGAGGACCAGCCGTACTTCGCCGGCTTCCGCACGCTGGCGACCAACGGCATCGACAAGCCCGTGCTGAACGTCTTCCGGATGTTCGCGAAGATGGAGGGTTCGCGGCTGCCGGTGGCGAGCGACGCCGCCGTTTCGCTGCCCGACATGCTTCGCTCCGGAGTGCGCGAGAAGGCGGATGTCTCGGCGCTCGCGGCGATGGACGGGAAGAAGATCACGGTGCTGGCGTGGCACTATCACGACGACGACCTCCGCGGTCCCGATGCCGAGGTGCGGATCGATCTGTTAGGCGCACCGAAGGGAGTGCCGAAGGTGAAGCGCTACCTGGTGGACGAGACCCACTCGAATTCCTTCACCGCGTGGCAGGCGATGGGTTCGCCGCAGGAACCCACCGCGGAGCAGATCGCGGATCTGGAGGAAGCGTGCAAACTCGCGGAATTGAAGGAGGAGCCGCGGTTCATCGAGGAAGAGAAGCTTTCGGCGGTGTTCGTGACCTTGCCGCGGCAGGGAGTGACGCTGCTGGAGTTGGAGTGGGAGTGAGTGCTTAACGCTCGTGCATCTGGCGCCAGCAATAAGGAGAGGGGGCACTCCTGCCCCCGGCGGGGACGTGCACTGCGACGACAAGAGTGTCGTCGCTCCCTTGCTGCTGGCACATGTGGCGGAATATTCCGATTCCCACTGCCCGCTTGTTTCCCCGGCCTGATGTGCCACGGTGGCTCCGATGACCGTCGGCCGCCTTCTCCCCCTTCTCTGGCTCTTGTTGGCCGCCGTGATTTGCGCCCAGGGTGATGAGGACGAGAAGGAGGAAAAGAAGCCGTCTCGCCAAGTCCGCTTCTTGGCCGTCGGCGACCTCCCGCCCTACCGGCAGGAGATCCGCGATGGTGTCGCTTACGAGTTGGAACCCCCGCCGGGGAGCATCCCGCCGCGCGAGTTGATCGTCGGCTCCGGCGGCGGTGATGCCGCGGAAGCCCGGTTGCTTCTCAATCAGGTTAGCGAGGGATTCAAGATCCCTGCGGGAGCCGGTCCCTTGATGTTGCGCTACAAGGGCGACAACGGCCAAGCCGAGCCATGGCTGCGCGTGCAGCGGCCGCAAGAAGGAGACATGCTGGTGATCCTCTGGCGGGCGGAGGGGAACAAAGGAACCTGGGCGAAGCCGCTCTCGCTGGTCTTGCCCGACGGCCCGGAGCAAGCGCCCGCCGGGCGCATCCGCCTGCTGAATGTTTCCCCGGTCACGGTGGGAGTGGTGATGGGTGCCGAGAGAATCGCGCTGCCGGCCGGCAAGTCCTTCGACCGGCCGCTTCAGCAGGGGAAGGATATTCCTTTCCAACTCGGGGCCGTCGATGCCAAGGGCGAGTTCCGCCGCTTCTACTCCGGCAGCGCCCTGCAAAACCCGGGCGAACGTACCTTGGTCGTGATCTATCGTGCAGACGGCGTCGATCCGCGCAGCGATCTCAAGGCGAACGTGATGCGGGAACCGGTGGTGCAGTGAGCACGGCGGGCGGCGCAGCCGGCCCTGGGCTGCGGCAGTCTGCTCTGCTGCCGTGAGGAATGGGGAGTGTTCCGGGTCTCCCAGCGTAGGCGCGGTGGTCTCACGAACGCGCCTACGGCCGGTGAAGTAGTCTCACCCGCCCCCGCGGCAGGCTGCGCCGCTTTGCCGGAGGGCCTCCTTGCCAGCGCGGGGGCATCCGCTACGCTGGCCGCCATGCGCTACTGGCTGATCAAATCCGAGCCCGACGTCTTCTCCATCGATCACCTCCGGAAGGCGAAGCGCGAGCCATGGAGCGGCGTGCGGAATTACCAGGCGCGGAACTACATGCGGGACGACATGAAGCCCGGCGACCTCGCGCTCTTCTATCATTCGAGCACGAACCCTCCGGGTGTCGCGGGCGTCGCGAAGGTCGCGGGCACGCCCTATCCCGACCCCACGCAGTTCGACCCGAAGTCCGAGTACCACGACCCGAAATCGACCAAGGAGAACCCGCGATGGATGCTGGTCGATTTCGACTTCGTCGCGAAGTTCGATGCCGAGGTACCGCTCCAGACCTTGAAGGAAGACGCCGCGCTCGAAGGGATGGTCGTGCTGCAGAAGGGCACCCGCCTCTCCATCACGCCGGTCGAGCCGGCCCACTTCAAGCGTGTCTGCAAGCTCGCCGGCTGGAAGCCCTGAGCCATGCAGGACGAAACGCTCAACCCCTACGCGCCGCCAGCGGACCACTCCGTGGCGGCCGATGATCCCGGTCTGAGCTGGTGCGTCCAAGGAAGCTACCTTCTGGTTCGGCCTGGCGCGATGCTGCCGCCGGTCCCGCTTGAAGGAGACGAGGTCGGAGGAGTGCTCACACCCGGCGTCCGGCGCTTCCAAGTCATCACGGGAGGAGGGAAGGGGATGGCGGTGGCATTCATCCCGTCGATCCTCGGACTGGGGTGGTTCGTCTATTGCAGGATGAACGGCCTGGACTACTACGCTTGGCTCGGGGTCATCGTCATCATCGTGATCGCCCGTCTCTTCACCGGCCGCATCGGCGGAGCGGTTCAAGTGACGGTCGGCGGTTTCTTCCCGGTGGAGACGCTGCGCCGGAAGAAACGCCTGCTCCGCTGGATCCGGCTGATGGTGGTGGGCGGGGTGGCCGTGGTTTCCGGCGCTTTGGCTACCGCCCTTTCCGAAGTCTCCCGTTACCTGTCCCTTGGCGGGCGAGGTTCCCAGTTGGACGACCTTTTCACGTGGTTTACGCCAACGGTCATTCTCGGACTGCTCCTGATTACCGGCGCAGCGATCTGGGGTCGGTTCCGGCAGGGCCTGCGGTCCAGTGCTTTCCGCGATGGTTGGCTGTATCTTCGGGGCGTGCCGGCGATGTCGTTGTCCAAGTTGGAGGCACGTTCGCGCGAACCGCAGCCGCCGCTGCGGATGAGGAAGGTGACGAAGTTCTATCAGTACCGGCTACCGTTCCACGCCCTGCTCCGGGGAGTGTGGCGTCATCCTTGGCTCGCCTTCTGGCTGGTGATCTTCAAGCTGATGCGCTCGGAACGCTTGGTCCGCCTGCAGTTTCACTGGAGCGAACGCACGATCCTGCCTATTGCCGGAGCCGACCCCGAGCTTCTCAAGCGTTGGGAGAAGGAAAGCGCGGGCACGCCGCTTGCCGAGTGGCAGGCGATCTACGCCGAACGACGCGACTCCCCGCAGGGTGATCTCCGCATCGAATTCCTCACCTATGCCTCGCCCGGTTGGCAGCACATTGCTTGCCTGGCCGTGACGCGGACTTCGGCGGGTGCCATCTTCTCGGAGATCCGGCAATCCATCTTTCAAAGCTGGGCGCAGGATGGACGCTTCTTCTTCACCTCCTCGCCTCCCATAGCCTTCCTGCTGCCGGACTACTTCGATTCGCGGGAAGTGCGCGGACCCTTGGAAGCGGTCTATCAAACCCACCTCGCGAGAACAGCCGGCGCGGATCTTCTAACAATCGGAGGGAAGGAACACCTCTTCCAACTCTACGAGCAACAGGCGGAAGACATCGCGGCCCTCTACGAGGACCGCGGCTTGCAATCTCCTCCGGAGGAGATGGAATTGCGGGATGTCCCCGCGTGAACGTTTCATCAAGGGGCGACCGCGGCAAGGGGGCGATCTTTCCCGATGCGGGCGGTGCCGCCTTCGTCCACGACACGGATTTCATTCGAGACGAACGCCACCCCGGGCAAGCCGCGGGCGGTGGACTCGGCGGCAGCCCGCGCCTCACGGCTTGGGACGCTGCCACTGAGCTTCATCATCTTGCCCGAGAGTTCACCGCGGATGTCGGAGTGGCTCAGGCGGGGATCCGCGGCCACGGCGGCGTGGAGGGCCTTCAGCGTATCGTGATCGGAGGGCACCTTGCCGTTCATGCCTTCCATCGCGAGGTCGCTGTTGATCATGATGTCGTCGGCCCACACTTCCGTCACGCCCGTGACATGCGAGAGATGGACGAGCTGGGCTTTCTCGCCCGTGCTGCCGACCTCACCGCCGAGGCTGACGACGCCGTCCTTCACCATCACGTCGATGTTCACGCCGGCGAAGAGGGGATCGTCCGCGACGATGTAGCGGATCTGCTCGCGGATCGCATCGTCGCTACGGATGGTATCGTAGGTGACTTCGAGCCGGCTCTCCACCTCGCTGATGCCCGGGATCTCGGTGGCGATCTCGCGGGCGATTTCCTGCTCGTCCCAGGATCCAACCTCGCCGGTGAGAAGGGCTTGGCGGTGGTCGACGTTCACCTTCACGCGGGTGGCATCGATGGCGTGGTTCTGAACCAGGCGTTGCTCGATCCGCTCGGCGAGAACGGCGTCCTTCGCGACCGGATCGATGATCTTCACGCGGTTGACCACGGCGCGGACACCATCGGTGGCCTTGGCCCGCGCGACGGCGCGCTCGGCTTGCTGGAGGGATAGCGCCGTGCCGGTAAGGGTGGCGATGCTGTTTTCGACGGCGACATCCACCTTGCAGCCGACGAGCTTGCGGTCGGCCTTCAGGTCCATGGCGATGAAATCGGCGGTCTCCGGCCCTCCCGAGGGGCCCATTTCCGGAGTCGCGGTAGCGGTGTTGAGAGCTGCAGCCAGCATCATCCACCGGAGGGATCGGAAGAGATTCGATGTATTCATGGCGGAGCGATTCACTGGCCCCTCTTTCGCAAGGGCCATGCCATCCGCCTTCCGCCGGTTAGTGCTGAGATGCTTGCGACGATTCGCGGGTGTTGGCGCGCGCCGATCTGCCCTTCCAAGGTCGCGCTGATGCACCCTCCGTCATGCGGATTGCAACCCGCACTCCACTACTCCTCTTCGCCGGCGCTCTCGTCCTCCTCGACCGCCGGCAGATCTTCCTCGGAAATCACCGCGGAGCCGGTGTCTTCCGCGAGCACTTGCTCTTCGGCGGAAACCACGGCTTCGGGGTTTTCCGCGGGGGCTTCCGGCTCGGGCTCTTCCTCGACAAGCCGGCCGCCGCTTTCGAGCAGCATGAGGACTTCCTGTTGCACCTTGTCGACCTGATCGAGCGGGATGTCGGGATCGCGGACGATGAAGACATCCCCGAGCTTGCGATGCTCATAGACCCGGAGGATGCCGCCGGGGGTGCGCTGGGTATCGGTCTCGCGCAGGACCTTTTGCCGCTCCAGCATCACGGCGAGGATGTAGCGCACGTTCTCGGTATGCTCTTCCTCTTCCTCCACGAGGCGGCGGAGCAGCTCCTCCGGGCTTTCCTTCTTGAAGGCGTCCGGCTTCTCCGCTCCGCCCACCGGGGCGTGGTAAACCGTCTTCCAGAAGCAGAAGGCCTTCCCGTCTTCCTCCGTGCGCGCCTTCCAGGCATCGAGGCTGAAATCCTTGCGCAGGTAGCCGGACGACTCGGGGTCCGGAAACAGCGCGGTCATGATGGTCTCGCCATCCTCGAAGGGACGCTCGGTGGCGGCGCAGGCCCGCGCGCGGGAACGGATGTGCCAGGATTCGTGGAGTGCCATGGAACGGGGAAGCGGTCGCCGGAATCAGGCTCCGGCCGGCAGGAACTTCATCAGCGTCTGGTAGATCGGGCGTCCTGCCAGGCGGCGTTGGAAGAGGTATATGGCGATCGTGCCGAAGACCAGATTGGGCAGCCACGCCGCCCAGACCGGCTTGAGATGGCCCGAGGCACCGAGATTCAGGCAGACGTTCGAGACGAAGAGCATGCCGGCGCAGAGGAAGACTGCCATCGCCACGCCGCCGCTGGTGCCGCGGCGCGAGAAGACCACGCCGAGCGGGGTGGCGAGCAGCACCACGATCAGGCAATTCACCGGTTGGGCCCAGCGGTAATGCCACTGGGTCAGGTGGCCGCCGCGGCTCGCCCAACTGGTGTCGGGATTCGCTTCGAGCCAGTCGTTCAGGTCGGGGATGCCGAGCTGTTCCGCGGGCAGGCCGGGCCGGATGATCTGGGTCGGGACTTCTTCCCAGCCGTGGACGACCATTGGGTCGGGCAAGCCCTTCACGAAGTCCGGCACGCGCCTGTTGCCGAAGACCCGCTTGCGCGGCGCGGTGAGAGTCCAGTCATGGGTCATCGGCGACCAGGCGGCGGTCTTGGCCGAGATAATGGTGTCGAGCCGGCCGTCCGGGTGTTCCTGGATCACGGTGACGTCCTGGAGGGGCACGCCTTTCTGGTAGTCGCGCGGGAAGGAGCCCACCATCCAGAGCCGCCGGGCGGTGAAATTCCGGTAGCGGATGTTCGGTTCCGCCACGCCGCCGATGCCTTTGGCTTCGCGCAGGATCGAGTTCTCCGCGCCTACCGCAGCCGGTGCCCACTGGTAGTTCAGGCCGGCGCAGAAGACGGCGGCCAAGGCTCCGGCGACCAGGAAGGGCATCGTCAGTCGCGCCAGGCCGCGGCCGGTCTGGATCATCGCCACGATCTCCCGCGAGCGCGACAGGCGGCCGAGGCAGTAGAGGATGGAAAGGAGCAGCGAGTAGGGCAGCAGCATTACCAGGATCTCCGGCAGGCGCACGGTGTAGAGCTTCAGCGCGAGCTGGCCGGGATTCTGGGCGAGCTTGAGATCGTCGAGGTTGTCTCCCAGATCGGCGACAAGCCAGACCACGAACAGCCCGGCCAGGCAGATGAAGAAGATCGCGAGGAACTGGCGCGTGACGTAGCGGGCAAGGGTGCTTCCGCAGAGATAGAAAACCCCTCCGAGAGCCGGCAGAAAGCAGAGCCCCATCGCGATCAGCGGACGCAGCGAGTGGGCCCCTGCCTGCACGCCGGGGAAATTGCTCAGTTGCTCTTCTACCAATTCCCGCTCGAGGGGTCCCACCTTGAAGGCGAGGAGGGCGCCGGCGATGGCGAGAAGGAGTGGAACGAGGATGCGCGGCATGGCGGGGAAACCGCCGGGAGCATGCGGTGCATTGGCGGTTTGTAAAGATCGCCGGTTTGGTGCTTGGCAGCGGGCGGGCTCCGCAGTGCAAATGCGGGCCGCATGATCGCCTCCCTCGAGGGCCAGCCGCTGCCCGACGCCTTCGTCGGGGAAATCGGGCTGGCATTCTCCCATGGCGGGGCCCTCGCCCGCTCGAAAGACTTCGAATTCCGCGCCGAGCAGCAGCAGCTCGCGGTCGCGGTGGCGGAGGCTTTGGTGGGAAAACGTTGTCTGGTGGCGGAGGCGGGCACCGGCGTCGGCAAGTCGCTCGCCTACCTCGTTCCCGCCGCGCGCTTCGCACTCCAATCCGGGCGCAAGGCGATCATCTCGACGCATACGATCAACCTTCAGGAGCAGTTGATCCGCAAGGATATCCCGATTGTGAGGAAGATCCTCGGAGAGGAACTCCCGGCGGTGCTCCTCAAGGGTCGGGGAAACTACCTCTGCCCGATGCGCCTGCGCCGCGCCTTCGAGCAGTCCGGCGATCTCTTCACCTCGACCGAGACCGACGAACTGAACCAGATCCGCAAGTGGGCGGAATCCACCACCGACGGCACTCTGAGCGACTTGGATTTCCAGCCCTCGATGAAGGTGTGGCTGCAAGTCTGCTCGGAGGCCCACCTCTGCACCGCCCGCCACTGCGGTCCGCGCGGCAATTGCTTTTTCCAGGAAGCCCGCAAGGCGGCGTCGGAGGCCAAGCTGGTGGTGGTGAACCATACCTTGTTTTTCGCGCTCCTGGAGACGGGGGAGAACCTGGAGAACGAGAAGCCCTCAGGGTTCCTGTTTCCGAACGATTTCGTGATCCTCGACGAGGCCCACACCCTGGAGCAGGTCGCGGCGGTCCAACTTGGGCTCCGCGTGAGCCAGGCCGGGATGCGCTTCGACCTGATGCGGCTTTACAATCCCCGCACCCGCAAGGGTTTGCTGCGCTCCTTCCGGAAGTCCTCCGCGCTTCTGGCGGTGGAGGATGCCTTGAGGGCGGCCGATGACTTCTTCGGCGAACTCGGCAGCGCGGCGCGCTTCGGCGAGTACTCGAAGGAGTGGCGCGTGCGACAGCCGGAACTGGTGCCGAACTCCGCCGCCGAACCCCTGCGCCGGCTCTGGACCGAGATCGACGCGCTGGCCGCGGACGTGGAAAGCGAGACCACCCGTGCCGAGCTCCAGGATGCGTCGCGCAAGCTTCGCGAGGCCCACGGGGCGATCGGCTGCTTCCTCGACCAGAGCGGCGAGGACAGCGTTCACTGGATCGAGCGGTCCGGTCGCGATGAGAGCCTGTTTTCACTCCACGCCGCGCCCATCCGCGTGGCGGACAAGCTCCGTCCGCTGCTCTTCGCGCCGGGGAAAACCTGCATTATGACCAGCGCCACGCTGGGGGTGGGGGATCCGCAGCTTGGTTGGTTCCGCGGCCGCGTCGGGGCGGATGACGTCCCCGCGCTGTGCATCGGCAGCCCCTTCGATTTCCAAAAGCAGATGAAAATCCGCATCTGGAAGAACATGCCCGAGCCGACCGCTCCAGCCTATGGCAAGGCGCTGGTGGAAGCGATCCGCGCCGCGGTGGAAGCCAGCGAGGGCAAGGCGTTCGTGCTCTTCACCAGCTACCGCACGATGAAAGACGCGGCGGAAAAACTCCGGCGGCACTTCGAGGATCGCGGCTGGCGCTTGCTGGTGCAGGGCGATGGCATGCCGCGCCACCGCATGGTGGAGGAGTTCCGGAAGGATGTGCACAGTGTCCTCTTCGGCACGGACAGCTTCTGGACCGGAGTGGACGTGCCGGGCGAGACCCTCTCGAACGTGGTCGTCACGCGGCTGCCCTTCGCCGTGCCGGACCACCCGCTGACGCAATCCCGCTTGGAGGCCTTGGAGGCGGAAGGAGCGAACCCCTTCATGGAATACTCCGTGCCGGAGGCGATCCTGAAACTGCGCCAGGGCGTGGGTCGCCTGATCCGCACCGCCAAGGATCAAGGGCTCGTCTCGATCCTGGACAACCGGATTCTCACCAAGCGCTACGGGCGGCTCTTCCTCGACGCCCTCCCCGGGGCCCCGGTGGAAGTGGTCGCGTGAAGGCCGGCGGATTGGGGCAGCTTACGGCAGGGACTCTCCACGCCGTCCTGCCTTAGATCGGTGTTAAAGCTGCCACGGCATCCTTCAGCATCTTCGCGCTCCACTGGCCTGGAGCGGTCGGCGCGTTCCCGATGTAGCCATAGTTCAGCACGCTGCCGTGTTGCGCGCAAAGCAGCCGGGAGACGGGGGCGAGCGGGCCCATTCCCATCAGGGAAAGGGGCAGGGGATGCGTGCTGGCCTGCAATTCCCCGAGACGAGCCAGATCCCCGATTCCGTGCAGGCGCACGGCGGCCTTGAAGCAGGCGGCACCGGCTGCGGCTGCGGCTTCCGACATCGCCGGGATCTTTGCGAAAGTGTCCGGTCGGCCTTCGAAATCGTGCCACGAGGCCACCCACGGGATGTCCCGGTCGCGGGCGTTTTCCAACAGCCCCGCCATCTCCCCGGCCGAGACCCACTCCACGTCGATCAAGGCCGCCTCCGCGAGCACCTCCTGCAGCATTGCGGTGCGGCGCGCGGCGGATAGGTCGCCGGCCCCGCCCTCGTCTCCCCGCCGGGCGGTGAAGAGTAGCGGCATGCCTTCCAGATGAGCCCAGGGCCGAGTGCGTGTTAGGATGCCCCCGGCCTCCAACAGATCGAGACGGATCTCGACCAGATCGCATGCCTCGCGAAGCTCCCCGATGCTTGCCGCGGCAAGGCTTTCCGCATTTCCGAAACTTCCCACGATCCTTGGATTCGCAGGGTCTGGCATCGCATGCGGGGACTTCACCGGGCGAGCAGAAACGCCGCCCCCTCACCCTGTCAACCGTGGTCGTCGATGCACGGCAGTTTCGATGTATATACCTGAAGGATTTTTCTCCTGAATTACGAGGATTTCTCTGGTCAATCCCCGGAAGCATTCCCTAGTTCTCCAAAAACCAAAAGCCCACATGAAACAACGTTTCGCTACCATCCGTAGGTCGGCGCTCGCCGCCGTCGCCGCCTCCGCAGCTGCTTTCGCGCTCCTTCCGTCCGCCGCTCTCGCGCAGGCCAAGGCCGATGTGGGCAACCCCACCTTCGACGATCTCCCGTCCCCCGATATCAAGGGTGCCGGCAAGGACAAATCCTTCAAACCCAAGGATTGGCTCGAAGTGGAGGTCGGTTTCAAGTTGCCCGGCACGGCCGAGCAAAAGAAGATCGGGTTCGTCAACGCCGTCACCGTGAAGTGGTACGTCGCGATGAAGAATCCCGATGGCAAGAACT
>CAMLOZ010000038.1 GCA_946481625.1 uncultured Haloferula sp.
TGGCAGAGCCGCGCAGTGGGCCGTGGTCGAGGGCAACCGGGTTGCCGCCGAGGCCGGATCGTTGCGTGCCTGTTCCGGCAGCAGCTTCGCGAGGGCCGCGGTTTGCTCCTCGCCGGAAAGGGATTCCGCCCAGCGCAGCGCCGCATCCGGATCGCGTTGGCTCCAGGCTTTCGCCAAGGCGATCAAAGCCTGTTGCCGGTCCTTCGGATCGTTCATGCCTTCTTCCATGGTGCGGGCGGCTTCCTGCGGGGAAAGCGCCGCCATCTGCTCGAATGCCTGGCGAACCGCCTGACTGCGCTCCGAGGCCGATTCCAAAGAGGTGGCGAACTCGAGCGCCAGCTTTGGATCGTGTTGGGACAGCGAGTTCATGAAGTATCGGAAATCGTATTCACCCCGCAGAGTCGGCGGCACTTCCTTGAAGAGCTTGATCGCTGCCTCGGGATCCTCGCCGACCATGCTGGCCGCCACTTTCCCGGCCAGGCGGGAATATTCGACCCCTTCGAATTGGGACAAGGTTGCCTTCCGGTCCGCGGGCGATTGCCAGCGTAGACCCCACGAGAGGCTCTCCAGGGCGGAAGTGCGGGCATTCCCTTTGGGCATCGCCAGCACCACCTTGGAGGCCCCGGTGGGGTCCATCCAGTCGAGTTGGTTCACGAGCGATTGCATCGCCCGCTCGCGCTCCGCCGGCTGGGAAATGCCTTGCGCGGCGGCGAGCGCCCCGGGGAGATCGGTATCCGCCCAACTCTCCATCACCGCTCCGATCAGTTCGGTCCGCAAATGTGCCGGCATCGTTGCGACCTTCTCGAGCGCTGCGGCGGGATCGTCGCTCGCCATCCGCCGGCAATACGCCCGGTAGGCGGAATTCCGCATGTTGAGGTCGGTCGCGGTTGCCGCCCATGCCAGCAGCGCTTCGGGATCGCTGGAGGCCCAAGTGGTGAAGACTCCCTCGCTGTTCCAGAAGTTGTCGCGCTGGTTGGGCGAGATCTTTGCCAGCTCCGCCACGGCCTCCTCTGGGGAAATCTTTCCCAATTCATTGATCAGGGCGGTCCTCACGTGATCCGGAAGTTCCTTCATTCCTCCGAAAAGGCGGATGCCTTCACGGGGATCTTTCCGCCCCGTGGCCCATGCCGCGGCCGCCAAGGCGTTCAAGCGCTCTGCCGAGGTCCCCAGGTCCTTCGCCCGTGCCAAGGCATCGGCCGGATCCTCCTCCGCCAGCACGCTGAAGATCGAATCATGCGCCATGTTGCGGAAGATCTTCGAAGGGGAGTCCTTCACGAAGGCCAGCGCGGCTTCCGGATCGCTTGCCGCCCAGGCGGACATCACGCCGCCGAGCAGCTGTATCTGCTTGTAGTCGTAACCGGGATTCTTCCGGAAATGTTCGCGCAGCTCGCCCGCCAGTTCGGAAAGCTTCTGCGGTGGCACGTCATCGAGCGCGAGGGTCAGGCGAGCCTCCGCGACACCGGTCCGCCCGGCCTTCATGAGTTCCATGAGGTCGTCCAAGGTCGCGGTCGCTGGAATCAGCCGCTCGCTGCTCCGGCCCTCCCGCATCATGCCGCCGGGCGCGGCCGCCTTGGCTGCCAGCGCCGCCGGGGCCGCAGGGCCTTTCCCGGCTTGTCCGATCAGGAGACCGCCCGCCAAACCTAACACCAAACACGTAACTGGAGGAAGCGCCTTGTGCACAACTGCACGAATGCCGGAAGCCCCGCTTCCCGTCAGTAGAAATCCGGCCTCTCCGCCCGATGCCGCCAATTCTTCACCGAAATCTCTCCTGTCTTTCACCGGCAACCCGGCTTGACCCTGGCCGTCTGATCCGTTCACTTGAACAAGTGCCGCCTGCGCCGCCAAAGTCCCTTGTCCAAACTCCGCTCGATGCGCTCCGGCGGCATTTCGGGCACGACGGCTTTCTCGATGGCCAGGACCGCGTGATCTCGCAAATCACCACAGGCCGCGACGGTCTGGTGGTGATGCCCACCGGTGGCGGCAAGTCGCTCTGCTACCAGCTTCCCGCGCTGTGCTTCGAGGGCGTGACCCTGGTCGTGTCGCCGCTGATCGCCCTGATGAAGGATCAGGTGGATGCGCTCGTGGCAAAGGGCATTCCGGCGACCCTCATCAATTCTTCCGTGCCATGGTCCGAGCAAAAGGAGCGGCTCGACGGTATGCGGACGGGCAAGTGGAAGCTCGTCTATGTCGCACCCGAGCGCTTCCGGGCCGAATCCTTCCTGAGCGCCCTCAAGGGCGTCGAGGTTTCCCTCTTCGCCGTCGATGAGGCCCACTGCCTCAGCCAGTGGGGTCACGACTTCCGCCCGGACTACATGCGGCTCGGCAAGGCGCTCGACAAGATCGGGCGCCCGCAGTGCGTCGCGCTCACCGCCACCGCCACGCCCGTGGTGCGGCAGGACATCCTGGAGGTGTTGAAGCTCCGCGAGCCCTTCGAGGTCGTGAGCGGCTTCTCGCGGCCGAATCTCTCGCTCGCCATCACCGCGGTGGAAAAGAAGCAGCAGAAGTACGACCGCATCCGCGAGATCCTGCAGGCCCACAAGACCGGCATCATCTACTGTGCCACCCGCAAGAAGGTGGAGGAGGTCGCCGAAACGCTTGCGGCATGGCGGGTCAAGTCGATCGCCTATCACGGCGGCATGTCCGATTCGGAGCGGGAGGCCGCGCAGGATATCTTCCTCCAGCGCAAGGCGGATGTCGCCGTGGCGACCAACGCTTTCGGCATGGGCATCGACCGCTCGGACGTTCGTTTCGTGATCCATTTCGAGGTTCCCGGCAGCGTGGAAGCCTATTACCAGGAGGCAGGTCGCGCCGGCCGGGACGGCGAGGCCGCCCACTGCGAGCTCCTCTTCAACTACGCCGACACCCGCACCCAGGAATTCTTCATCGAGGGCGCGAACCCCGGCGCGAGCACCATCCGCGAGGTTTACCAGTATCTCCTCAATGCCGCCGACAAGGACTACGAGATCCATCGTAGCATCGAGGACATCACGGAAGGTTCGGGGATGAAGAATTCCATGTCCGTGAGCAGCGCGCTCGCGTCGCTCGGACGGGCCGGTTACATCGAGCGCTTCGATGTGCCCGGCAAGCGGATGCGAGGCACCCGCCTCAAGCGCCCCGATGTGTTCGCCCGCGCCCTCGAGCTCGACGATGCCGCGCTCGAGGAGAAGGAGCGACGCGACCGCGACAAGCTGAAGTCGATGGTCGAGCTCTGCTACTCCCGCACCTGCCGCCAGCAATGGATCCTCGGCTACTTCGGGGAGGAGGATGCGGACGTCTGCGGGAACTGCGACATGTGCCGGGAAAGCGGTGGAAGCGACAAGCGCGCACCCACGCCGGATGAAGACCTCGTCGTGCGCAAGGCGCTCAGCGGCGTCGCCCGCATGTCCCGCAAGACCGCTTCCGGCTGGGAAGGCAAGTTCGGCCGCGGGAAGATCGTGCAGATGCTCTGTGGCAGCCGTTCCCAGGAGATTCTTGCCGGAGGCCTCGACAAGCTCAGCACCTACGGGATCCTCAAGAGCCAGGGCACCGGCTACGTGAACGCCCTGATGCGCTCGCTCTGCGATGCCGGCCTGCTCCGCATCGAAGCCGGTGAATTTCCCCTGCTCTCCCTCACGGAACGCGGGGAATCCGCCATGCAGGGAAAAGCGAAATACCGCTTGGCCTGGCCTTCCGTGCAGTCCGTTCCGGCGGCTTCCCATCAACTCGCCGACCAAGGCTTCGATCCGGGACTTTACTCCATGCTCCGCGATCTCCGCGCCAGCCTCGCCAAGCGCGAGGACGTGCCGCCCTACGTCATCTTCAGCAACAAGACCCTCGAAGCCCTCTGCCGCTACCGCCCCTCCACCGTCGAGGAAGGTCTCGCCGTGCCCGGAATCGGCGAGGCGAAGGCGCAGCGGTATCTTCCCCCGTTTCTGAAGGTGCTCAAGGAGTGGCGCGGGAGGTAGTCTTCCGCTCTTGGCGTTCAGTCCGGGATCTCCGCCCCGTTATCGATCCAGATCTTCATCTGCTTCGTGAACTCCGCGTGACTAAGCGGCGGCAGGGTCCGGCCATCGCCCGGCTTCCAACCCCACAGCACCAATTGGTCTTCCGCCACGTGGTGGAAAATCTCCTCGAGCGTTTTCCCGCCGTTTTGCTTCGGATCCTTGAGTTGCGCCGCGAGTTCGGCGGGCGACTTGCCCTCGAAGACCATCGGCATCTCCGGCGGGGGCAGGTGCCACACCGGATTGCCCGGCGGCATGTTTTCCCCGGGCAGGTTCGCATTCTGGTGGCAGCTCGTGCACTTCATCGCCGCGAATCCCTCGCCCTTCGGCCCGGCCTTCACGTTCATGGTATGCGGGTGGCTATCGTCGCCCTGCAAGGGGGCATCGCCCATCGGATGGCAGTTCATGCAGCGCGGATGCATCAGCACCTTGTAGGCCTCCTTGAAGGCAGCCTTCGAGGCCTCTGCATCCTTCTTCCCGGCCGGATCATCCTGTCCTTGGAGATGGAAGGCGTAGCCCGCCACCCCGATCGTGCCGAGCGCGCAAATGGTTCGAATCGCTTTCATGGCATCTCACGCTTGTTTGAGTTGATCGATGCGGACCGGCAGCTCCCGCACCCGTTTTCCTGTGGCGGCAAAAATGGCATTCCCCACCGCCGCAGCCAACGGCGGTACCCCGCACTCGCCGGCACCACCCATCTTCTCGGCGCTCGGGACGATGTAGGTCTCGATCAGCGGGGCCTCGTGCATCCGCAGCACCGGGTAGTCATGGAAGTTCCGTTGCTTCACCGCTCCGTTCTCGAAGGTGATCTCGCCGTGGAGCACCGCGCTCAGCGCGAAAATGATTCCCGATTCCATCTGCGCCTTCACACCCTCCGGATTCACCGCAAGCCCGCAATCGATCGCGCAGGTAACCTTGTGGACTTTGAGAAGGCCTTCCTTGGAGACGGACACCTCCGCGACCTCCGCCACGAAGCTGCCGAAGCTCTCGTGCACCGATATGCCGCGGAAGCGGCCATCCTCCAGCGGTTTGCCCCAGCCGGATTTCTCGGCCGCCAGGTTCAGCGCCGCAAGATGGCGGGGGTGATCCTTAAGCAGCTCGCGCCGGTATTCGACGGGATCCTTCTTCGCCTTGTGCGCCAGTTCATCGATCAAGCTCTCCATGACGAATCCCGTGTGGCTGTGCCCGACCGAACGCCACCAGAGCACCGGAACCCCGGTCTTCGGCGAATGCAGTTCCACGAGATGATCCGGGACTTCCTTCATGTAGGGCGAATCCGAAACGCCCTCCACCGAGGTCGCGTCGATCCCGTTCTTCAGCATCGCCGCTTCAAAGGGCGTCCCCTCGATGATCGACTGGCCCACCAGCATGTGCCGCCAGGCCGCCGGATGCCCGTCCTTGCCAAGCGCGATCTTCGCGCGGTGCAGGAAGGCGGGCCGGTAGTAGCCGCCGCGGATGTCGTCCTCGCGTGTCCACACCACCTTCACCAGCTGGCCGCTCGCCTTGGCCACTTGCACGGCTTCCGAAATGAAATCGGAAGTCGGCGTCGCCCGGCGCCCGAACCCGCCGCCGAGGAAGGTCGTGTGAATCTCCACCTGCTCCGGCTTCAAGCCGGTGATCTGCGCCGCCACCGCCTGGTCCACGGTCTGGAGCTGCGTCCCGCTCCAGATCTCGCATTTGTCTTTCCCGAGCTTCACCGTGCAGTTCAGCGGCTCCATCGTGGCGTGGGCGAGATAGGGGAGATAGTACTCCGCCTCTAGTACATCGGCACCGTTCCCCAACGCTTTGCCGGCATCGCCGGCTTTGGCCGCGGGCGCACCCTCCGTGTCGGCCAGCTTGCGGAATTGCTCCCGCAGCTGGACGCTGTCCAGGCCCGCCGTCGGTCCTTCCTCCCATTCGATTTTCAAGGCATCACGCCCCTGCTTGGCGGCCCAGTAGTGATCGGCGAGCACGGCCACGCCGCTCGGCACCTGTACTACCTGTTTCACACCCGCCACCGACAAGGCCGCCTTGTCGTCGCAGGATTTCACCTTCCCGCCGAATCCCGGCGAGCGCGCGACCACCGCCGTCAGCATGCCGGGGAAATGCATGTCCATGCCGAACTGCGCGGTGCCGTTCACCTTCTCCGGGCTGTCGAGCCGCTTGGTCGCCTTGCCGATGATCTTCCAGTCCTTCGGGTCCTTGAGCGTCACCTTCTCCGGGGTCGGCAATTTCGCCGCGGCCTCGGCCAATTCCCCGTAGCCGGCCTTATGGTTGCCGGCGATCACCTGTCCGTTCTCCGTCCGGCAGTCCTCCGGCTTCACGCCGAACTTTGTCGCGGCCGCCTTTACCAGAAGCTCCCGTGCCATCGCGCCCACCTGGCGGTAGCGGTCGAACTCCGAATGCGTGGAAGTCGAGCCGCCCGTGATCTGCATGCCGAAAGCCGTGTGCGCATAGACCGGCGCCACCCCGCAGTGCTCCGCCTTCACCTTCGACCAGTCGGCGTCCAGTTCCTCGGCGATCAGCATCGGCATCGTGGTCCAGATCCCTTGGCCCATTTCGGAGTGCGCCAGCACCACCAGCACCGTGCCGTCCGTCCCGATCCGCAGAAAGGCATTGGGTGGAGGCAGCTTGCCGCTCGGAGCACCCTGGGCTTCCACCCGCTTGGCAACCGGTACCGTGAAACCCACGATCAGCCCGCCGGTCAGCAATCCGCCACTCTTGAGGAATCCGCGCCGTCCCATTCGTTCCGTCGCGCTCACTTGGCACCTCCTTTCGCCATCTCCGCCGCCTTGTGGATCGCACAGCGGATGCGCTGGTAGGTCCCGCAACGGCAGAGATTCCCGCTCATGGCGGCATCGATGTCCTCGTCCGTGGGATCCGGCTTTTCCTTCAGCAGCACCGCGGCCGACATGATCTGGCCGGACTGGCAGTAGCCGCACTGCGGGACGTCCTCCTCGATCCATGCCTTTTGCAGCGGGTGCGAGTTGCCATCGGAGAGCCCTTCGATGGTGGTCACCTGCTTGCCCACCGCGCGCGAAACCGGCGTCACGCAGGAGCGGACGGCCTCACCGTCCAGATGCACGGTGCAGGCCCCGCATTGGGCCATGCCGCATCCGAATTTGGTCCCGGTGAGATGGAGCAGATCCCTCAGCACCCATAGCAGCGGCGTGGCAGGGTCGGCCTCCACGGCGTGTTCCTTCCGGTTCACTTGAAGCGTGATCATGGCGAATTGTAGTTGGGAGGCGTGCCGCAGACCGCTTCACACCCGCCTACCACAAAGCACCATCCTCCGCTCCCGTCTAGGGATTTGCTTTCTCCCTCCTCCGGGTGACGGGAGAAATGTGACAATTTCGCCTTACTCCCTGCAATTGTGGTACATCCGGGACCCGCCAAGTCCCGTGGTTGCAGGCAGGGGGAGTTTGGACCCACCCGAACGGGTGGCATCCATCGTCAGGAATTCCATTGAATCCGCGCAATCCGTTGATATAGCGGGAGCTGATGTTGCCCGCAAAACCCATTTGCGGGGGCCTGCCGAAGTTGTCCTCCCTTGTCGCGGCATGTGTTCTCGGGTCTCTCCCTTGGCACACCGCTTTCGCCCAAGGAGGAGGCTTGGATGCCCCCCAGCCCGTCGGTGCCTTCTTCAACGGCACTTTCCCCACTGCCGCACCCGGCCAATCGACCGGCTGGCAGACGGAGAACGCTTTCCCGAACCTCACCTTCGTCGATCCCCTTTGGCTCACGGAAGTCCCCGGTACGAACGACCTCCTGCTGGTCGGCAAGAACGGCCAGCTCTGGCGTTTCGCCAACGATCCCGAGGTGACCCAGGCGCAGGTCACGAAGGTGCTCGAGTGGGTCGCGAATACCCAATCCTCGGAGGACCAGGGCTTCTACTCGCTCGTTTTCCATCCCGAGTTCGGCCAGGCCGGTTCGCCGAACGCGAACTACGCCTACGTCTGCTACAACCACAAGCCGGCTCTCGCCGGTGCCGATTCGAACCATTCCTTCTGGCGCGTCTCCCGTTTCACCTGGCTCACCGCCAGCGGGACCCTCGATCCCGCCAGCGAATACGTGCTGATGAATCAGTACGACCGCTGCCGCTGGCACAACGGCGGCGCGATGTTCTTCGGTGAAGACGGCTTCCTTTACATCAACTGTGGCGATGGCGGCGACAGCGGCGAAGGCGGCGGCCTGACCGGTGCCGATGGTGCCCTGAGCCGTACCCAGCGCCTCGACTGGGGTCTCTTCAGCGGCGTCTTCCGCATCGACGTGGACAACGATCCCGCGAAGTCGCACCCCATCCGCCGCCAGCCGCAGAGCCCGACCAACAAGCCCGCCGGTTGGCCGGAGAGCTATACCCAGGGCTACGGCATTCCGAATGATAATCCCTGGCTCGATGAAGGCGGCTCGATCCTCGAGGAATACCACTCCCTCGGCCTCCGCAGCCCGCACACGATGCACTATGATGCCGAGACCGGCGATATCTGGATTGGCGATGTCGGCGAGGGGGCCCGCGAGGAGATGACCCTCGCGCCGAAGGGCAGCAACGCCCAATGGGGATTCATGGAAGGCAGCATTCCGGGGCCGGGGTCCACTCCCTCTCCGCTCATCGGCATCAGCCAGAGCCCCGCGCACGACTACAACCGTACCACCGGCACCTGCATCATCGGCGGCATGCGCTACCGCGGCGTGAAGTGGGATAGCCTGCTCGGCGGCAAGCTCCTCTTCGGCGACCACGTCCGCGGCCGCATCTGGACTGCCACGCTCTCGACCAACGGCGGCGCTCCCGTTGTCCAGGAAATCGTCGCGGGCCTCCCGACCGGCAACAAGGCGGGTCTCGCCAATTTCTGCACCGACTCCAGCGGGGAGATCTTCCTGATGAACGTCAACGGCACCAACCAGCCCGGCGGCACCATCCGTAAGCTGGTGTCCGCCGGCGTCTCCCAGGAGCCGCCCCAATTCCTGTCGCAGACCGGTGTCTTCACGGACCTTGCCACCCTTGCCACCGCCCCCGGTGTCATCCCGTACAGCGTCGCCAATCCCCTCTGGTCGGATGCGGCCGCGAAGCACCGCTGGATCATCCTGCCGAACGACGGCATCCACGACACCGCCGGGGAGAAGATCACCTTCAGCGAGGAGGGTAACTGGGTCTTCCCGGCCGGCACGGTCTTCGTGAAGCATTTCGAGCTGCCCGTTGACGAGCGCAACCCGGCGCTCGTCCGCCGCCTCGAAACCCGCTTTCTCATCGCTACCACGGGAGGCGGCAAATACGGCTTCACCTACAAGTGGAACGAGGCGGGCACCGATGCCGAGTTGCTCACCAGCGGCGATGCCGATGACATCGAGGTGACGCTTCAGGACGGCAGCACCGAAATGCGCCACTGGGATTTTCCCTCGCGCGCGGATTGCCTGCTTTGCCACAACGACGCCTCCGGCCAAGCCCTCGGCGTGCGCACCCATTCGCTGAACAAGTCGTTCTTCTACCCTTCCACCGGCCGCACTGCGAACCAACTCACGACCTTCAATGCCCTCGGCATGCTCGATGCCTCGCTCACCGCGGCGCAGATCGAAGACTACATCGAGTCCCGGCCCATCCACGATGATACGGCTCCCATCGAGCACCGGGTGCGATCCTACATCGATTCGAACTGCTCCCATTGCCACCGCCCCGGCGGCACCGTCGACTACTTCGATGCCCGCCTCGGAACCCCGCTCAACGTGCAGGGCATCGTGAACGGTGTGATCCAAGGCCATTTCAGCCTCGGCCTGGACGGCCGTTACCTGAAACCCGGCGTGCCGAACCTCTCCGCCCTTCACGTCCGCATGGACAATGTCGGCAACGGTGCCGCGATGCCCCCCCTTGCCAAGAACCTCGTCGATCAGGACGCGGTCGACCTGCTGGAGCAGTATATCAACGGCCTCACGGACGCCGAGTTCGCGACCTCGCCTTCACCCGAGGCCCGCTACGTCCGTCTCACCGCCACCTCGGAAGTCGGCGGTGGCCCGTGGACCAGCGTCGGTGAATTCTCGATCCTCGATGGCAACGGGGCTTCCATCCCGATCTCCGAACTTTCCGTGTTCGATTTCGACAGCGAGGAAATCGGCGATGAGTTCGCCCCGGCCGTCCGTGCAATCGACGGCAATATCACGACCTTCTGGCACACCGGCTATGGCACCGGCGGCATCGATCCCCTGCCGCATCACATCACCATCGACCTCGGCTCGCTGCGCAGTGTCGGCGGCTTCATCTACACGCCCCGCCAAGGCAATCAGAACGGTCGCATCGCGAACTACGAGGTCCACTACAGCACGGATGCATCCAACTGGACACTGATGACATCCGGTACTTGGCCGAACGGCACCGCCGCCCAGCGGTACGACGGCCTCGTCGGCCTTCGCAAGGCCCGTTGTGAGATTGCAGGTCCGGCAGACACCGTCTCCGGCCCCTTCGAAGTCACCGTGGTCTTCGACATGGATGTCACCGACTTCACGACCGCCGATCTTCAGGTCAGCGGCGGCACCGTCACCGGCATGCGCGGCAAGGGCTACTACTACGTCGCCACGATTTCGCCAACCTCATCGGATATCACTGTCTCCGTTCCCGCGGATGTTGCCAACGCAAGCCTCTTGGGCAGCCGTGCTTCCCAGTCCCTCTCGATCGACTTCCTCGACACGGCGCCGCCCGTGCCGGTCTTCACGGACGTCCCGGCCCAGGTCACCGGCCCCTTCCAGATCGGACTCGATTTCGGCGAGGCGGTCACCGGCCTCGCTGTCGGGGACTTCACCGTGACGAATGCCACGCTCGATTCCATCGCGCCCGATGGCGCAGGTTACCTGCTTAATCTGACCCCGCTTGCGCCGGGCAGTATCACCATCGAACTTGCCACCGCCGCGGTCGTCGATACCGCAGGCCTCCCGATGGGGGCGGGCATCTCCACCTCGCTCGGTTACGTCCAGCAGATCCTCGCCCGCAACGCCGGGGAGGCTTCCTACATCGGCGGCGGCATGGTCCTTGTCACGGATGCCACGGCACCCCATGGCCAGTATCTCTGGCTGCCGGAGGCCGCCTATCCGGACAACTTCAACCTGCCCGTGAAAACCCAGCACCGCGCCGAGTACACCTTCGTGCTCCCGCATGCCGGCCAATGGATGATCCGCGGCTTGATCCGCTCCCCCGATACCGGAGGCGATTCCTTCTGGATGGAGGTAGATGGTAACCAGGCCACCGGCACCGTGTACCTCTGGGATACCGCCCCGGTCGGCACCACCTACATGTGGGATTATATGAACAACCGCAATGTCGCGGACCCCGTCGTTCTCAACCTCGCCGCGGGCACTCACACCGTCACCGTCTTCGGCCGCGACGACGGCACCCGCCTCGACCGCCTCGAATTCGAGAGCCTCCGCCCGCTTGCCACTCTCAGCGGCCCGCCGGGCGTGGTGAACGGGAACTTTAACGCCACTCTGTTTTTCTCGGAAAGTGTCACCGGTCTCGCCGCGGGCGATTTCTCGATCAATGGCGGCAATATCCTCTCCCTCACCGGGTCGGGGGATTCCTATTCGCTGACCATCCAGCCGACTGCTTCCGCCGTCACGCTGTCGCTGCCGGAGAATGCCGCCACCGACACCGGCGGGGCAGGGAACTTCGCTTCGAATCCACTCACCGTCCTTTATCGGACGCCCTATGAACAGTGGGCCTTCGACCACAGCGTGGACGGCACCGCCGCATCCCAATTCTCGGACGAAGATGGCGATGGCATCGCGAAGCTGCTGGAGTATGCCTTTAATCTCGACCCCTCCGGGGCCGATCACGGGGTTTACGATCCCGGCGTGGTGCCGGGTTCCGGCTTGCCGCGCATGATCGTCACGCCGGGCGATCCATCCGGGAAGCTGCTCTCCCTGCAGTTCCTCCGCAGGAAGAATT